>JBDTZT010000145.1:0-7545 GCA_040005005.1 Actinomycetota bacterium | reverse complement strand
GCAAAGTGATGTCAATTACCGATGATCTGATGTGGAAATATTACGACCTTTTGACTGATCGGACGCCTTTGGAAATCGAAGCGATGAAAGCGTCGGACGAAAATCCGCGCAATTTAAAGGTTAATTTGGCGAAGCTTATTATTAAAGATTTTCATTCGGTTGAAGACGCAAAACGCGCCGAAGAGGATTTTGTGGCGCGCTTTGTCAAAAAAGAAATTCCCGACGAGATTGTGGAAACGCAAATTTCGGCGGGCAATTACAACTTGGCGGATTTGCTGGTCCAGACAAATCTCGCGCCGTCGAAAAAAGAAGCAAAGCGTTTGATCGAACAAGGCGGCGTAAAGCTCAATGGCGAAAAAGTTTCGAATACGAATGCGGAATTCGAATTAAAAGACGAAATCCTGCTTCAAGTCGGCAAACGTAAATTTTTAAAGGTAAAAGTTTCTTGAATTTTGGAAGCGCAAAAAGAATTTCGTATCCTAAAAATATGAGTAACAGAAGTGATAAATATACGATTGGTTTGGTGCAAATGGCGATGTCCGCCGATATTGATGAGAATTTAACTCGCGCGGGTGAATTTGTCCGCGAGGCGGCAGGGAAAGGCGCAAAAATTATTTGTCTGCCGGAAATGTTTCGTTCGCAGTATTTTTGCCAGCGCGAAGATGTTGACCTTTTTAACTTGGCGGAAACGATTCCGGGCAAATCAACGATAACTTTGGGCGCGGTTGCGAAAGAATTGAAAGTGACGATTATCGCGCCGCTTTTTGAACGCCGCGCAATGGGCATGCACCACAACAGTCTGGCTGTTCTGGGCGAAGACGGCGAAATCGTCGGGATTTACCGCAAAATGCACATTCCCGATGATCCTTCTTATTACGAAAAGTTTTATTTCGCGCCGGGTGATTTGGGATTTAAGGCTTTTGATACGCCCCAAGCGAAAATCGGGACGCTGATTTGTTGGGATCAATGGTTTCCCGAAGGCGCACGGCTGACGGCACTGCGCGGCGCGGAAATTCTTTTTTACCCGACGGCAATCGGCTGGCACCCCGCTGAGAGAGATGAAGTCGGCGCATCGCAGCAAGACGCCTGGCAGACGATTCAGCGTTCGCACGCAATTGCCAACGGAATTTTTGTCGCGGCAGTCAACCGCGTCGGACACGAAGTTTTCAACGAAGGAACAGACGGAATCCAATTTTGGGGACACAGTTTTGTCGCCGATCCTTTCGGCGTGGTCATCGCGCAGGCAAGGGGCGATCAGGAAGAAGTTTTAGTCTGCGAAATTGACCGTGCCCGGATGGAAGATGTCAGAAGAAACTGGCAATTTTTGCGCGACCGCCGAATCGAAAACTACGGCGATTTGCAGAAACGATTCATAGACTAAATGGAAAACGGAAAATAGACTAAATGGAAAATGGAAAATAAAAGGATTTAATTCTTAATTCTCCATTTTCCATTTTCCATTATTTTAATTATGTCGAAACAAACTCCGCTTGAAGCCGGTTTTAAGATGCCTGCCGAATGGGAAAAACACCGCGCGACCTGGATCGGCTGGTGTCATAACAAAAACGATTTTCCGGGCAAAATTGCGCCGATTCATTGGGTTTACGGCGAAATTACGCGCAAACTCGCGGAATCGGAAACCGTTTGCATTCTCGTTCAAGACGGAAAACACGAAGCGAAAGCGCGAAGTGTTTTAATGAAAGTCGGGATTGATTTCCAAAAAATCGAGTTTTATCAAATTCCGCACAATCGCGGCTGGATGCGCGATTCGGGTCCGATGTTTGTGCGCAACAAAGCGGAAAACGAAACCGCCGTCGTCAAATTCAAATTCAACGCCTGGGCAAAATACAAGGATTGGAAGCTCGATAACAAAGTCGCGCTCGAATTTGCGAAACGGACGAAACGAAAGGTTTTTGAAGTTAATTTTAAAGGTGAAGAAGTTGTTCTCGAAGGCGGCGCGATTGATGTCAACGGCGCTGGAACGCTGCTTTCAACTGAAGAATGTTTGCTTGATACGCAAGTACAGACGCGCAATCCGAATCTTTCAAAAATCGAAATCGAAAAAGTTTTGGACGAAAATCTTGGCGCGTCGAATGTGTTATGGCTAAATAAAGGAATTGTCGGCGACGACACGCACGGGCATATTGACGATTTCTGCCGTTTTGTTAATAAAAATACGGTCGTTCTCGCAGAAGAAAAAAATCCGAACGACGCGAATCATAAAATCTTGGAAGAAAACCGCGAACGGGTTGAAGGTTTTAAGTTGGAAACCGGCGAGAATATTGAAATAATTCGCTTGCCGATGCCGGCGCCGCTTGTTTTTTCGGGACAGAGACTGCCCGCCAGCTACGCAAATTTTTATATTGCGAATAAGTCCGTTTTAGTTCCGACATTTAATGACGAAAATGATAGAATCGCGCTTGGAATTCTGGCCGAACTTTTTCCGGGGCGAAAGATTGTCGGAATTCACGCGGTTGATCTGGTCTGGGGTTTGGGAACTTTGCATTGCTTAACCCAACAGGAACCTTTCGCGTAAAATAGTTTTGGAATTGAAAAATGACCAACGAATCCATTATCGAAACCGAAGAAACCTTGATTATCGAAACGCCCGAACGCGTGCCGCTCGCCTTTGCGTTGGCTTCGATCGGCAATCGTTTTCTGGCGGTGGCGATTGACCATTTTATTCAATTTTTGACAATCTTTATCATCGCGTGGGCATTTATGAGCTGGACCGGAGTCGGTGATAATTTTGACCGACCGGCGGCAAGTTTAATTGCGGAAATGTCGAAATGGACGCTGGCGCTGATGATAATCATTCTATTTCTGATTTTCGCCGGGTATTTCATCTTTTTTGAATGGATTTGGAACGGGCAAACGCCGGGCAAACGGCTGATGAAATTACGCGTAATTCGCGAAGACGGTCGCCCGATTACGCTCTGGGAAGCGATTGCGCGGAATCTTTTGCGGATTTTTGACAATGTTCCATGGTTCATTTTGCCGATTTATTCGGTCGGACTGATTTCGATTTTTCTGAGCAACCGCGACCAACGCATCGGCGATATGTTTGCCGGAACGGTTGTTGTCCGCGAACGCACCGACGAAGCTCCGACCTTTGCCGAAACTTTTTCCAATCCGGTCAGCGATGCCGCGTTTCGCCGGGTGCAGAAACAGACGGATTTTCGCGCCGATGTAAATCTTTTGACGGAAGACGAGATCGAAGTTGTCGAATCATTCTTGCGGCGGCGATGGGATTTAAACGACCGCCAGCGGCTTTGGATGGCGTGGCGCGTGGCGCTTCCGATTATGTATAAACTCAAACCGAATTATAACCTGCAAACTTTCTCCTACGAAGGTTTTTTGGAAGAACTCGTCCACCGATTTCACGCCCGGCAAAGATTTTTAAACTAACAGTTTTGCCAAAAACGTGAAAAGCGTGTTATTTTTCTTGAGTTTGAGATTTGTTTTTTTGCCATCCGATTTTAATAAAAATTAGTGAATAAAAAAATTTTAGTAACAGGCGGTGCGGGATTTATCGGCTCTCACTTGGTTGATAAATTGTTGGCTGAAAACTGCTGGCAAGTGACAGTGGTTGATAACTTCAACGAATTTTACGCGCCCGAAATCAAACGCGGCAATATCGCACAGCATTCGGACAATCCGAAATTTTCTTTATTTGAAGCCGATATTTGTTGTGCCGAAACTCTGCGCGAAATCTTTAACGAGAACGCTTTCGACGCGATTGTGCATCTCGCGGCGTGGGCCGGCGTGCGTCCCAGCTTAATGAATCCGAAACTTTACACTGAGGTCAACGTCAACGGAACTTTGAATCTGCTTGAACTGGCGAAAGATTTCGGCGTGAAACAATTTGTTTTCGGTTCGTCGAGTTCGGTTTACGGCATCAATTCAAAAATTCCGTTTTCGGAAGAAGATAAAATCTCGAAACCGATTTCGCCTTACGCGGCGACCAAAGCAGCGGGCGAGCTTTTGTGTCATACGTTTTCGCATCTTTACGACATCCGCACGGTTTGTCTCAGGTTTTTTACGGTTTACGGCGCCCGTCAGCGTCCCGATCTGGCAATTCATAAATTTTCCAAACTGATTTGGGAAGAAAAACCGATTCAGATGTTCGGCGACGGCACGACGCGGCGCGATTACACATTTGTTGACGATATTATTCAAGGCGTTCGGGCGGCGATTGATTACGACCAATCGAACTACGAAATTTTTAACCTCGGCGAATCACAAACGATTGAATTAAAGGATTTGATCGAACTGATCGAAAAAAACATCGGGAAAAAAGCGATTATCGAACGCCGCGAAATGCAGCCCGGCGACGTGCCGCTGACCTTTGCTGACATCTCAAAGGCACGTGAATTATTAAATTACAATCCGCAGACAAAAATTGAGGACGGGATTCCGAAATTTACCGATTGGTTTCTTGGACAGGAATCAGTAGGCAGTGGACAGTAGCAGTTGGCAGTTTTGCTTTCAGTTTCAACATTGATTTTTCAAAACCAATCTGCCAACTGCCACTGCCTACTTGTATAAATCCGCTTCGCCTTTCGGACGTGTGTTCCAGCGTTTGTGAATCCAGAGCCATTGTTCGGGATAAAGGCGGACGTATTTTTCGACCGTTGAAGTGATTTTTTGCGTCAGTTCGCGGATATTTTCGGGCGAATTATCTTTTGATTGATATTCAATCGGCGGTTCGAGATAAACGACGTATTTCTTTTTCGATTCTTCCCAGACGGCAAAAGCGGGAAGCACGATCGCGTCGGTTTTAATCGCTAATTTAGCGATGCTGACGGTCGTCGAAGCCGGAACGCCGAAAAAATTCACGAACACGCCTTCTTTTTCCTGCACGTTCAAATCCGCTAGGATTCCTAAGAGTTCACCGTTTTCGAGGAGGCGAAACATCGTCCGCGCCGCTTTTGTCTTGTCCAAAGTGACTGAGCCGAAACGAGTTCGCATTTTATCCACAAAGTTTTCCACCAGCGAATTATCAATCCGGCGCACCAGTATATTCATTCCGAAACCAAACGCGGGCGGCAGCAGATTAAAAACTTCCCAACTGCCGAAATGTCCCGTGAAAAACAAAATGCCTTGGCCCGTTTCATGCGCCCTGTCGAAATGTTCCTTGCCGACGACTTCGACAAGTTCGAGCACATTTTCAAGTTTGAATTTGTTGAAATGCGAAACAAATCCGAGATGTCTGCCCAAAGATTCAAACGTGCCGTAAACGATTCGTTCTTTTTCTTCGGCGGACAATTCCGGTAAAGCGATTTCCAGATTGCGCCGCGCCGCCCGTTGCAGTTTCGGAAATCGTTTCGCCAAAAATTTCCCGACGGCTTTGCCGAACTTCATCGAGGCATCAAGCGGCAACGAGCCGATCGCGCCGAGTAGTGAACGCACGGCGAGAAGTTCGGCTTTATTTTGTAAGCTGCTTTTTTTTCGGCATTCAGAGGTCAGAACCACCGGCGGCAGCGGCTGGTGAAATTAAATAATATCCAAAATCGAACTAGCTCCAACGAAAAAATGTTTTCGTGATCGGCAAAAGACGATGATTTGCCACAACTTGACTAAAAAATAATTCGTGTTCGCCTTCCGTCAGCGACATTTCCATCATTTCTTCCGCGCAATCGGGCATTTCCAATTCACGCGCAAATTCGGCCGCCGTTACATATTCCTGCACATTCTGGCTTTCAAGTCTGCCCGCAAAATACATCGGGAAAAACCAGCCCGAAACATAACACGCCGCGCCAATAGTTCTGCCGATTGTCCAAAAGATTTTTTCGCGTAAGCTGTTCGGTTTTGCGTCGAATTTTTCGAGCCATTTTCGCACATTCGCGCGATGCGCCCATTCTTCCGCCTCGATTTTTTTGATTTGCGTTTTTTCCGCCGATTCGCGCAAAGATTTCCAATGTCCTCGATAAGCAAACGCCGCCGCGAGTTCGCCCGCGTGCGCGTTTTGCAGAATACGAATCAAATTTTGGCGAGCGTCTTTTACCAAATTTCCGTCAAATCGAGTTCAAAATTAATTAATACATCCGCGCCCGAAACCGTTTTCGGATTATCCAAAACCTCTGCTTCAGAGTTTGGACGATAAACGTGAACTTCCTTTTCCTTCGGATTTATCAGCCAACCAAGCCGTGCGCCGTTTTCGATGTATTCATCCATTTTGGCTTGTAAATCTTTCAAATCGTCCGATTCGGAACGCAGTTCAATGACAAAATCAGGACACAGCGGCAAAAACTTTTTGAGTTCGGCGGGAGAAAATTTTTCAAGCCGCGAAATTGCCGTCCAAGAAGCGTCAGGAGCGTAAGTCGCGCCGTTCGGCAAAATAAAACCGCCGTTAGAATCCGTAACTTTTCCGCCTTTGTCTTTTTTTGCCCAAACTCTTAATTGAGTTATAATCTCCGCATTTCTATCGCTCGTTTCAAAACCGGTCGGCGGCATAATTATCAAATCTCCATCTTTGGTGAGTTCGGCGCGAATTTGTTGATTTTCCTGACAGAAATCCCAAAATTCTTCGGGTGTCATTTTGTTTGGTTCATTTTCAAACTCGATATGCAGACGCACAGATTTTGTTCGTCTCGGAAAACGAGTTGGAACAAAAGTGTCGGCGATAGCCGTCGTATTCATTAGGTTTTCTCCTCTAAAACTCTGCGGGCGTTAATTTTGTTTTCGGAATCGCGCTCATAAATTTGAAATAGCCGATTAATCAGATGATTTAATTGTTTGTTGTACTTCCGGCGAAATCTTTTTTACGCCGCTTAATACTTTATCTATTTTGTCATACAGACTCAAAAAATCTTTCAGCGGAGATTTTTCGCTATATGAACAACCCAAAAAGAAAGCCACATTTTTTGTTTTGCCGTTAGCCGAAATCGAAAGACCTTTGGTGTTTGCGTGGTTAATGCACGACATCTCCGTTAAAGTCGGATCACCCTGATAATAATCGTTCATTTCAAAAAATCCCGATCTTTCAAATTCGCCAATGATTTGCTTGATCTGTTTTTTTGAAAGTTTATCTTTCAATTTTGGTGTTTCTGTTTTTTTTATTTTATTTTTGCCCGCACTCAATCCTAGTAAATTGTAAAAACTCGTCCCCGAAGGGAGATTGTGAGAACGATCTGTTAAATAAACTTTTCCGTCAGACGTTATTTTAAGATCATATTCCGAAGAGAATTGGATTGTGCTTGAAAAGGTAAGTTTGATAATTAAGTCTCTTGGAATTTTATTGTCTTTCAAAACAGATTGCGCCGACATCTGCAATGTCAAAAAGCCACATAATATCAAACTCAAAGCAAAGTATTTCATTATATTTTCTCCAAAAGTTGATTTGTTGGATGAGTTATATTCTTTATACAGTTGCTTTTTCGACGCGATTATACACCGTATCGCGTTCAACGGCTTCAAAGCCCGCGTTTTCGATCATCGTGATCAGTTCCGTCTTGGTCATTTTCTGTTCGCCGTCCGCTTCGACCGAATAGCTGTGCGTCAGTTCGCCGCCGTCGGTGATCGTGCCGTCAACGTCGTTTGCGC
>JBDTZT010000144.1:0-7571 GCA_040005005.1 Actinomycetota bacterium | reverse complement strand
TCTATTTTGGCCGATGACCTAGCTCGGTGGCGTGACACGGTTGACACGGCGATCGAGCAGGGTGCGGAATTTGAAATAGAATACCGTACCCGCTGGCTTGACGATACACTTCACTGGGTTCTGGTGCGCGGTAAATGCTTTACGGATGAGTCGGGCGAGACCAATTCAATTGCCGGAGTTTCGATTGATATTACCGAACATAAACAAGCCGAAAAAATTTTACGGGAAGCCGAGGAAAGATATCGTGCTTTAGTTGAAGCGACATCAACCACCGTTTGGCAGGCTAATCCCGAAGGAGGACTCACTTTTGTCGGCGAAAAATGGACCGAAGTGAGCGGTCAGAGCGTTGCTGAAATTCTAAAATGGGGCTGGCTCGAAGCTCTGCACCCGAACGACCGCGAACATACCATTGAAGTCTGGCAAACGGCACTGCAAAATAAAACGCTCTACGCCACCGAGTTTCGCGTTTTAACGGTCAAAAACGAATACCGCTGGTTTGCCGTGAACGCGGTTCCAATTTTCGATACGGTGGGAAATATCCGCGAATGGGTTGGTTTTAACACTGATATTACCGAGCGAAAACGGGCGGAAATCAATTCTGCCTTTCTTGCCGAAATCACTCAGTATTTGACCCGCTTAACCAGTGCTGATGAAATTATGCGAATAACAACTGAAAAAATCGGTGAATACCTGAATGTTTCAAGTTGCCTTTTCGCGGAAGTTGACACGGCATTGAAGACGGCAACAGTCAGCCACGCTTGGCGGACAGACGATAATATGATTGATTTGGTCGGGCATTTTCAATTATCGGAATTTGTTTCCGACGCATATACGCAGGCTATAACCAAGGGTAAAGCGATTATTATCAACGATATTGTTAAAGAATCTTTGACTGCCGAAAGAGCGGCGAACTTCCGGCAATTAAAAATCGGTTCATTTATCAACACGCCGTTTGCCGACAGCGGTCATTTGACTTTTGTTCTGGGTGTTTATCGGCAGGAACCATATGAGTGGCGCACGGACGAAATTGAGTTGTTAAGTGAGTTGATGACTCGCATCTGGACGCGCATTGAACGCGTCCGCGCCGGAAAAGCACTACGTGAATCGGAAGAAAAATATCGGACGTTATTTGATTCGATTGATCAAGGCTTTTGTCTGATTGAGGTGATTTTCGATACCGCTGACAAGGCCGTTGATTACCGGTTTTTAGAAATCAACCCGTCATTCGAGAAATTGAGCGGTATTCCGGCAGTTGAAGCCCGCAGCGGAAAGACCATGCGCGAGTTGGTTCCGAATCTCGAAGGAAAATGGTTCGAGATTTATGGCAATGTCGCGCTGACCGGAGAACCGAGCAGGTTTATTGAAGGTTCAAAAGCACTGAATCGCTGGTTTGATGTTTATGCCTTTCGCACCGGCACATCTCAAACTCGCAAAGTCGCCATTCTTTTCAACGATATTAGTATCCAAAAACAGGCTGAACTGGAACGCGAAGAATTACTTGGACAATTGGAATCGGAGCGTTCAAGATTGAATTATCTCTTTCAGCAGGCTCCTGCTTTTGTCGCCACTTTGCAGGGTAAGGATCATGTTTTTGAGTTGACGAATCCGTCTTATCAGCAGCTGATCGGTCATCGGGATGTGATTGGAAAAACAGCTCGCGAGGCTTTGCCGGACATTAGCGGACAGGGTTATTTTGAATTGCTCGATAACGTCTATCAAACGGGCGAGGCTTTTATCGGGCGCGAGCAGTCGGTCGAATTTCAGTATCTGCCGGATAGTCCGTTGGAAAAAAGATTTGTCGATTTTGTCTTTCAACCTATTTTTGGAGCCGACAAATCAGTTTCAGGGATTTTCGTTCACGGAGTAGATATTACCGAGCAAGTAAAAGCCCGCCGGCAGGCAGAAAATGCCAATCGCTTGAAAGATGAGTTTCTGGCAACGCTTTCGCATGAGCTGCGAACGCCGCTCAATGCCATCTTAGGTTGGTCGCAAATACTTAAAAGTCGCCGTATTGGCGAAAACGAGCGGGAACAAGCCCTTGTCGTTATTGAGCGCAGTGCCCGTTCCCAAAATCAACTGATTGAAGATATTTTAGATGTTTCGCGCATTATTACCGGAAAACTCAGGCTTGATGTGCGTGATATTGATTTATTAAAAATCATTACGGCGGCAGTCGAGACGGCGCGTCCGGCAGCCGAAGCAAAAAATATTCGCCTGCAAATGCTGCTCAATCCGAAAGGGGCAACAATTTCAGGAGACTCTGACCGGCTTCAGCAAGTCATTTGGAATCTGCTTTCCAATGCGATCAAATTTACGCCGCCGGACGGACAGGTTAAGATTAGTTTAGAACCGATCAACTCCGAGGTTGAAATAATTGTCAGCGATACGGGTAAGGGTATCGAATCGGAATTTCTGCCGCACGTTTTTGAACGGTTTCGTCAGTCGGATGGTTCAATGACCCGTCGTCACGGAGGCCTTGGGCTGGGTTTAGCAATCGTTCGCCAACTGGTCGAATTGCACGGCGGGACTGTTTCGGTGGAAAGCCAAGGAAACGGTCTGGGAACAACTTTTACGGTAAATCTGCCGCTTGCCCCATTCAGAAGAGAATCACCGGGCAGTCTGCCGCCCGTCCACCGGGCAAGTGAAAGAAATGAGTCAATTGATTATTCGCCGGAACTTATCGGTCTGCGTGTTCTGCTGGTTGATGACGAGGCAGATTCGCGCGAGTTATTAAATTTTATACTTCATTCGTGTGGTGCCGACACAACGACCGTAAACTCGGCAACCGAAGCTTTGAAGATGATTAAAAAGAAAAAGTTTGATGTGATGATCAGCGACATCGGGATGCCGGAAGAAGATGGTTTTACGTTGATTGGCAAAATCAGAGAACTGTCCGATGAACAAGGCGGTAATATCCCGGCAATTGCACTAACCGCTTACGCTCGAGCGGAAGACCGCGCGAAGGCATTGCGGTCAGGATTTCAACTTCATATTGCCAAGCCGGTGGATCATTTAGCACTCGTCGCGGCGGTGGCAAATCTCGGTGGAAAAATGAGAAATTCGAATTAAAATGAAAATATCTAAATTAAATAGCGGGTTGTTTCATCTAATCTCAAGGGCGACCAAAAACTACGTTGATACCATTGCCGAATTAGAGATAGCCTTCAAAACTGAAAATGAATTGTTGATATTTCCGGGTTTTAACGGAGTTTATTTCTTTGTTTTCGATTCTTACCAAAGTTGAAATCGCAGAATTAAGGAAGACAAAATGCAATTTATCGGGATTGATTTCGGCACCTCAAACTCATTGGCGACACTCGTCAAAAACAGCAAAATTGAATTCGTCAAATTTCCCGACAATAACATCAGTAATCCGACAATTCTCTATTTTCCGACCAAATCGAAACGGCATTACATTGGCAATGAGGCAGTCAATCGTTATCTGTTGCACCTCGAAGAAAACGAAAGTGTCGGACGTTTGATGCTGAGTATCAAGACCTTGCTTCCCGAAGCGAATTTCGATCACACGACCGTTGTCGGTTTCGGGCGTTTGACCGCCGAAGATTTAGCGGCAAAGTTTCTTTCGGTGTTAAAAGAATATGCCGAAAAACAATTTTCCGAGCAGTTTGACGGCGTAGTTTTAGGACGACCTGTGAATTTTTCGGAACTTGCTGTTTCAAGGCTTGAAAAAGCCGCCAAAAAAGTCGGATTCAAGGAAGTTGTTTTCTGGCTGGAACCGGTCGCCGCGGCTCTCGCCCACGAAATCACGACGACTGAAGATGAACTGGTCTGCGTCGTTGATCTCGGCGGCGGCACCAGCGATATTTGTATCATTGAAACCTCCCCGAAGCGTTCTTTGCTGGCTGATCGGGAAACGGACATTAAAGCCGTCAGCGGAGTTAATCAGGCGGGCGACGCATTAAGTTCCCAAATAATGAAGCACAAACTCGCCCCGAAATTCGGTGCGGGTTCAACCTTTATGTCGCTCGGTAAAGAAATGCCTTTTCCCGTCCATCTGATTGAGCGAATTTCCAGATGGCACCGGATTAACCTGTTAAAAAACAGCCGTGACATCGGCGATATTTTGGCAATTTCCCGTTCGTCAAACCGACCGGAAGATGTCAGCAGACTGCTCAATCTCATCAAACATCATTACGGATTTGAATTATTCCAAGCCATCGACACCGCCAAAAAGCATTTATCCGCTGAAACCCGCGCATTCGTAAAATTCAAACCGCTTGATCTGTCAGAAGTGATTACGATAAAAGAATTTGAAGGTCTGATTAAGCCGGTCGCGGCAAAAATTGAAGAAGCTATTCAGGAGTCTTTATCAGCAGCTTCGGTAAAACCTCAAAATATCAAACGCGTGCTGTTAACGGGCGGCACTTCGCAGATACCGAGGCTTAACAAAATGGTTATCAAAATATTTGGTGAAGACAAAATTATCAGACCGGATTATTTCAGTTCGGTAGCGACCGGTTTAGGATATATCGCTTCCCGATTTAAGTAAAATTTGCCCACAGCTGCGGCTGATTTTTTAACAACAAATGGATTTTCTATTTATTTGATTATAATAAAACCAATTGAATACACCGTCCGGAAAATTTAACAGCCACACTTGGCCATCTGTCGGCATTGCTCGCGGACACCGACCGATGAGTAAGACCGTGCACAGGTTGGTAAGTTAGCTTAATTGCTGAAGGCAGCGGCGGATGAAACAATTGAAATTGCTTTTGTGGATCAAGGTTGTTTGGGCGAAGCGGCAGCCGGGCAGGCACCAGCGTATGGTATTCGATTGGAAGTGGTCAAATTGGCAGCGGCAAAAAAAAGATTTATGCGGCGGATCATTGAGCGGAGTTTCGGTTTCGGCGGCGCGATTTCGGCGATTGGCAAGAGATTATAAACGATTGCCGGAAAACTTTGGCGGGACTGCATTTTTTTGCATTTGTAACGCCGATGCTCAAGCGATTTGTCGAAGTTATGTCTTAAAGTTCATAATCGACTGTTGCGAAATTCATCGAAGAAAAATAGAAAAGAGCATCGAAATTGGTGCTCTTTTCTGCAGCTAAGTTGTTGAAAATAATGGAGCCATCCATGGGATTCAAACCCACGACCTTTCGATTACGAATCGAATGCTCTATCAGCTGAGCTAGGATGGCTTATTTGTCAATTATCTTTGATAAAAGACGAATAGAATTTATATCAAAAAAAAGAAGTAATACGCAACTTGAAATCAAGAGTTTGCGTTCGATTAAAACTGCAAATGCCAAACCAATTGCATTTTTATGCTGATTTCAAACAAACACCCGAAGGTTTTGTTGCTTTTTTTAAGCATATTTCGTATATTTTAGCGCACTTACTCTGTGTATTAAATTCCATTCCGCAAGGCATTTCAATAAATTTATTTGATTATTTTGTAAATTATTATGAATCCAACAGAACAAAAATCAGAGCTTTCCGAAGCCATCCGCAAACACAAAGAGTTTCTTTTTCCGGCAGTTGCCACTTATTATCAGGAGCCCGTCGCGCTCGTGCGCGGCGCAGGCGAATACGTTTGGGACGACGCGGGAAATCGTTATCTCGATTGTTTCGGCGGTGTTTTGACGGTCAGCGTCGGCCACGCTAATCCGCGCATTAATGAAGCGATTATCGCCCAGACGAACAAAATTCAGCATACATCCGCGCTTTATGCGAATGAAAATCAATCAAATTTGGCGGAAAAACTCGCCGAAATCACGCCCGGGAATCTGAAGAAATCATTTTTCACTTCGAGCGGGACGGAAGCTGACGACACGGCGATCTTGGCGGCGAAACTCGCGACCGGCAGACACGAAATCGTCGTTTTGCGCCATAGTTATTCGGGGCGATCGGCGACTGCACTTTCATCGGTCGGACATTCGACGTGGAAACCGATTGCTTCGCAGGTTGCCGGAGTCGTCCATGCGCCCGCGCCGTATTGTTATCGCTGTCCGTTCAAATTGGAATACCCGAGTTGCGGCGTAGCTTGCGCGAAAGACATCGAAGAATTGATTCAGACAACAACGATGGGTGAAATCGCCGCGTTTATGGCTGAACCGATTCTCGGAGTTGGCGGATTTATCGTGCCGCCGCCCGAATATTTTCAAATCGCTTACGAAATCACCCGCAAATACGGCGGACTTTGCATTTCGGACGAAGTGCAGACCGGTTGGGGCAGAACGGGCGACAAATGGTTCGGAATCGAACAATGGAACGCCGTGCCCGACATTATGACCTCGGCGAAAGGAATGGCAAACGGTGTGCCGATTGGTTGGACGATCGCGACGCCGGAAGTCGCCGACAAATTCCCCGGTTTGACCTTTGCGACGTTTGGCGGAAATCCCATTTCGACCGCCGCCGCTTTGGCAGTTATCAAAATGATCGAAGACGACGATTTGCGCGTCAATTGCCGTGTGGTCGGCGATTACCTACGCGAAAAGCTCGACGAATTAAAGGAAAAATATGAAGTTATTGGCGACGTGCGCGGAATGGGTTTGATGCAGGGCATTGAACTCGTCGTTGACCGCCAAACAAAACAGCCGAATCCAAACGCCGTCCTCAAAGTCTTCGAAGAAACACGGCGGCAAGGCGTTCTGATCGGTAAAGGCGGGCTTTACGGCAACGTCATTCGCACGGGCATGATGCTTAATTCGACCAAAGACAATGTTGACGAATTGGTGGCGGCTTTGGATAAAGGCTTGGCGCTTTGCTAAACGAAAATTCACGACAGAAAAATGAGGAGGTCAGGGATTTTTTGCTTCTTTTTGCTTCTGATAATGAAATATTACTTGATTGATAAAAGATCGAAATCTCCGGGGTGAATAAAATTATGAAAGCTCCTTGGTTTAAAATAAATCCGCCTGAAGACAGATCGCCGTTTTGGTGGCTACGTTGGGTGCCGACGATTGTTATATCGATTCTGATTCTCTATTTTTTGTACATTGTCGGCAGCGTGGCGATTGTGCCGGTTTTAGCTTCGTTCGCGCTCGCTTACCTGCTTAATCCGATTGTCTACCAAGCAGAAAAACGCGGATTGTCGCGGATGGTTTCGGCGGTTATCGCCATTTTGCTCGTGACGCTTGTAATCGTGGCGTTTCTGGCTTACGTGATTCCCGATTTATGGGCGGAAACATCGAAAGCGGGCGCGAAAATCTCGGAAAACTTCACGCCGGAAAATGCCGCCAGGCAAAGACAATTTCTCAAACGTTATTCGCCCGCGCTCGAAAAGGTAGCGGGTGAGAAAATTGAAAAATTTTTGAGCGAGCCGATTGCGTTTTATAACGAAAACGTTTCGACCGCGACGACCGTTGACGAAGCTGGCAATGTTAAGGCGACAGGCGGCGGCGGTTCGACGATTATGGTGATCCTCAGCTCGTCTTTTGATTTGTTTCTCGTGCCGTTTTTCGTTTTTTACCTGCTGATCGATTTCCGACGCTGGCGCGAATCCTTAGAAAGTTTGATTCCGCCGCGTTTCCGCGATCCGTTCAGTGCACTGTTTGACGAATCGGGACGCATTCTTGAATCCTACGTGCGCGGACAGATTTTGATCGGTT
>JBDTZT010000143.1:0-7580 GCA_040005005.1 Actinomycetota bacterium | reverse complement strand
CAAACGCTTGACGGTTGTTTCGCGCGGGCTGAAATTATTGCGCCCGATGTTGAAGTTACCATCCGGTGTCGTAATTACGGCTTCCGGTTGAGTCGAATTTGCTTGTCCGGGTTCTTTATCGCGTGAAAACTGAAAACGAAACTCGTTAAAATATCTGGCCGAAAAACTCGTCGTCAGCGCCGCCGTCAAAGTCGTCGTCCGCACCAGACTGTTGCCCGAATGCTCTTCGGCGCTCAAGGTGCCGCCGTTTTCATTGTTTGTTCCGGTAAAGTTTTGCTGATTAAAACGAATCGCTAATTGATTATTTTCATTTAGATTAAAATCGGTTTTAAAGAGATAAACGTCTTGTTTACGGGAGAGGTTATAGCCGTTGACCTTTGATGCCAAAGCCGTCTGCACGGCTGCCGGAGCTGAAGACAATGACGGTAAAAGAACCGTATTCGGCAAGTCCGAGCGTTGACCGTCGTAAGCAAAAAAGAAAAATGCTTTGTCTTTTCTGATCGGTCCGCCGAATGTGCCGCCGAATTGATTGGTTTGTGATTTGGGACGAATATTTCTTTGATTGGCTCGCGCTTGATTGGCTTTGACGATCGGCGTATTGGCGTTTAACGCTTCATCACGGAAAAATTCAAAGACGCTTCCGGTAAATTTGTTCGTCCCTGATTTGGTCACGACATTAATAATTGCACCGCCCGCGCGTCCGAATTCGGCAGAAAATCCGTTTTGGTTAATTTGAAATTCTTTAACGGTTTCGATGGAAAATTGAAACGGCGCACGACCCGTTCCGGTTCGACCAAGCGTTTGACCGAAAAAAGTATTGTCATTGCTTGTTCCGTCAATTTGCAAACTGTTGAGAGTTCCTTTTTGTCCGCCGACCGATAAATCGCCCGCCCGATTCGGGTCACGAATCACGCCGGGTGTGAGCGTCGCAAAATCCAAAAAATTGCGACCATTGACGGGAAGATTGTCAATTGCTTTTTCATCAACCGTGGTCGCCAGCGAACTGCGAGTTGTTTCGACCGTCGCGCCTTCGGCCTGGACATCAACAATGGTTGTGCCGCTGCCGACGCTCAAAGTAATTTCGAGCGACGTTTTTCCGCCGACTGAAACGGTTACGTTGTCATATGTCGCGGGCTGAAAACCGGATGCGGCTTTGGCTTCGACCTTATATTTCCCCGGAGGCAAAAGCAGAAACACATAATTGCCTTCTGCGTCCGCCAGCACGGTTTTGCCGAAACCGTTGTCCTTATTGGTCGCCGACACACTGACGTTCGGAACAGCCGCGCCGTTCTGGTCAAGTACGCGACCTTCGATGTTGCCTGTCGTCGCTTGCGATTGTGCCAAAGCACTTCCCGCGAGCAGTAAAATTGTGATAAAAAATGGTAAAAATTTCCGCATATTAGTTAAAATCCTCATTAGTTATTAAAAACTTTTTGAATAAATATCTGTCGTCCTTTTATTCGACAGATTAATTTTGAATTGTTTTGGAATCAATAGAAATGATATGCCAGTAGAAAGTAAAAAGGCAAAAGGCGAAAGATAAAAGGTAAGGCGGATTTAAAGCAACGCGAACATCGGCGGTTGGTCAGTTTTAGCTGAACTATCTCCTTTTTTATCTTTTACCTTTTACTTTTTGCCTTTTTACTTTTGCCTTAGCTCGCGCCTTCAATCCACGTTTCGCCGCCCCGGTAAACTTCTTTTTTCCAGATCGGAACGGTGCGTTTGAGTTCCTTGATAAGCCATTCGCAAGCCTCGAAAGCGGCGCGGCGATGCGGTGCGGCGACGGAAATAACAACACTCGTTTCGCCGATTTCGAGCCTTCCAAGACGATGCACGAGGCCGACGTTTTCGATTTGAAACTCCGCGTGCGCCTGATTGATTAACTTCTCCATTTCCTTCAAAGCCATCGGCTCGTAGGCTTCATAAACGAGATATTCGGTTTCGCGTTCGCCCGTAAATTGCCGCACAAAACCGTCCAAAGTAACAATCGCGCCGCAACCCGGCGGGACAACGCGCCGCGCAATTTCTCCGACGTTCAAAGATTCGGTTGTAAGTTCAAAAAAATCATTTGGATTTTGGATTTTGGATTTTGGATTTTGGATTTCTTTGTCTGACATTTCAATTTTCTAGCCGCCCGAAACCGCCGTAAAGACGGCTAATTCATCGCCGTTTTTGATAGTTTCGCCGCCGCTTGAGTATTCCTGATTAAGCGCGAAAAGCAGTTTATGCTGTGCCAATTGCGGAAACTTGCCGACGATTTCGCCAAAAGCATCCGAGGCTTTCGCATCGGCGGGGAAATCAATCTCGATTTCCCTCATCCCGGCGGCATCAGCCGTCGCACCGAAAAATAATACTGAAACTTTCATAAAACTTTTTGCCACCGGGGACACAGAGAGCACAGAGATTTTTATAACCAATTTACTCTGAGAACTCTGTGGCTATTTTTCCGTCCGCAGTTCACGTTTGAGAATCTTGCCGGTCGCGCCGATTGGCAAGGCTTCGCAAAATTCAACGAGGCGCGGATATTTGTTGGCGGCAAACTGCCGTTTGCACCACGCGACAAATTCTGCTTCCGTTAATTCGACGCCTTTGTTGAGCACGACGTAAGCCTTTACTTCTTCGCCCATTTTTTCGTGCGGTACGCCGATCACGGCGACTAAGCTGACGGCTTCGTGCGTGATGATGACTTCTTCAAGTTCACGCGGATAGACGTTGTAGCCGCCGCGCAGAATCATATCTTTCTTGCGGTCAACGATCGAAAGATAACCTTCCGCGTCCATCACGCCGATGTCGCCCGAATGAAACCAGCCGCCGCGAAGAGCTTCGGCGGTCGCTTCGGGACGTTTGTAATAGCCTTTCATCACATTGTTGCCGCGAATTACGATTTCGCCGCGCGCCCCGCGCGGAACTTCCCTTTCGTCAGCGTCAACGCATTTTAATTCAACCCCGAAAATCGGTTGTCCGACTGTTCCCGCTTTCGATGGACGCTCAAAATGATTAAACGTCACGAGCGGCGAAGTTTCCGAAAGTCCGTAGCCTTCGAGCACCCGCACGCCGAATTTTTTCTCAAACGAATTCATCACTTCGACCGGCATCGGCGCCCCGCCCGACGTGCAGACTTTCATAGATTTTGAAACGCGGCTGGCATCAAAACCCGTTTCTTCGGCATATTTTAGCAACGCCCAATACATCGTCGGAACGCCGACCCAGAAATTCACTTCTTCGCGCTCCATCGTTTCGAGCGTCGTTTTTGGCTCGAAACGCGGAAGCAGAACGACGCGGTTTCCGGCATACATATTCGTATTCATCTGCACGGTTTGCCCCGTCGTATGAAAAAGCGGCAGCGTTATCAGACAAGTTTTCTGCTTGCCGTCGGTAAAATCCATCATCGGAAGATGAAGCTGATAAGTCGTTGTCGAGTTAGAAAAAAGGTTAAAATGCGTCAGTTCCGCACCTTTCGGCTGTCCGGTCGTGCCGGAAGTGTAAAGAATCACCGCAGTATCTTCGGGTTTTGTCGAATACGTGTCGAAAGTTTCGGATTTGTTGAAAGTAATCTGCGTCAGGGTTTGATGTTCGGGCAAAGGACTCGGCGCCATCAGATCGTCGGTCATAACGATCAGGTGTTCGCAAGAATCAACCTTGTCGAAGCCTTCCTTGACGGCTTCGAGAAGCGGCAATTCCGCCGAGCCTTCAAAAACAAAAACGGCTTTCGCGTCCGAATCGCGCAGGTGATATTCGACCTCGCGCCCTTTGAACAAAATACAAATCGGGACGACCGCCGCACCCGTTTTCAAAATGCCGTAATAAACGACGGGGAAAAACGGCAGATTCGGACACGCCAGCGCGACCTTGTCGCCGTAGCCGATGCCCATTTGGGTCAGCGCATTCGCCACGCGGTTTGATAAAGCGTTGAGTTGCCCGTAGGTCAAACGCGTTTTGTTCCAGACAATCGCTTCCCTGTCGGGCGTAATACTTGCGTGATGCTCGATTATCGAAGCTAAATTTAATTTCGTCGCACTTTCCATTTTTACTATAATTGTTGGTATTGTTTAGGTCTTTGGTCTCTGGGTTTTGGTTTTTGAAAGAAATCGCCGAGTAGCGATGAATTTCTCACCAAAACACTGATTTTTCAAATTCTTGATTGAAAGCCGGCAGAATTAATTTGAATAAATATCAAAACCCAAAAACAAAATCCCAAGACCTCATCAGTTATAATTGTTGAACTAAATTCCAGTATAATTGTTGAACTAAATTCCAGATAAGCTCATTTTGACGTAGTTCGAATAAATCAAGACGTAGTCTGAATCAAATCAAGTTAATTCTCTTCTAAACTAAATCGGTGCAATTTTGATTGTAAATATCGAAGTTATCAACATCCGCCTTCATTGTTGCAAATAATCATGTAAATTCTCAAGAGTATAATTACCGGCACAGCAACAGCGGCAATGATAGCGATTTTCACACCGGTCGAAAGACCGCTGCGGCTCACTTTTTTGACTTGCGCGTAGTCAACCTTGGTTGTCGTACCCGTTTTTTTGTCGGTGACCGTAAATGAATCATCGTCAATCGCGCTGACATAACCTTTAATCTTGATTTGATTGCGCAGTTCAACTCTGACCTTCACCTTTTTGCCCGTCCCGAATTTGGCAATTTTGGTCTTTATCTTTTGGGTTAATTTAGCATTTTTATCGTCTTGCGTCTGCGCAAAGATCAATCTGCCGCCAGCCAGATTAAACATTAAGACAATCAACGACAACACTAAATATTTTTTGAGCATAGTTTTTCTCCTGTTTTCCAAATACAGATTAAATTTAATGGAAGTTTTCGTGTCATTCCGTCATTGGCAACATTTTTCTTTAGATAAGATCATTTTGACGCAACCGTTTCAAACTGCGCTAAATTCTCTATTGCCGATTTTGGCTGCTCGGTGTCGGCGTAACTCAATATACCTTTGTTTTGCAAATCTTGCCAAATCTGCAAACTCCGCGTGAAATAATCTTTTGCTTCTCGCCGCTCGTTTGGATTTAAACTTTTGTTCAAGGCTTCGCCGATTTGCGCCAGAGTTTCGGCATAATCGCGGCGAAGCAGAGCATTTTCTGCGTCGCCTTCCAATGCTTTCTCATAAAAACTAAGCGATTCGCGCAAATTTTTCAAACCGTCTTCGTGTTTTCCGAGCAAAACCAGCGCGTTGCCGAAACCCGAATGAATTCGCGCCAAATCTTCGAGCGTTTCACCTTTTTGCGCATCTTTGGCAAAAATCTTTTCGCTCATTTCGCGTGCCTGCCGAAGATGCGGCAAGGCTTTTTCGGCTTGATTCTGCCGGATGAAATATTGTCCGAGGGCCAAATGCGTGAACGAAGTATTGCGCTGATAACCGATATCGTCAAGACTCGTTTTCTGTAAGCCGCCAATTAACTCGAGCGCGGTTTGCAGACTTTCAAGCGCACCTTTTTTGTCGCCGGAGCGTTCGAGCGTCAAAGCCAAACTGCGTTGGTAAGCCCATAATTCATAGCGATATCGCGTGTCGTTCGGATGCGCGGCGGCTTGACTGACAACAATCGGCAAATCGGTGCGAAGCAGTTCGAGCGAAGTTTGATAATCACCGAGATACGTTAAACTCTTGCATTCATCATAATGCAAGACCGAATAAAATCTCTCGAAATCTTTATTATCTATGTTGCCTGACTTAATGAGTTGTTCACCTAATGCCTGCACCTTGCGGCTGATTTCCAGCGATTCCCGCGCTCGGCCCATCATCATCAAAATTGCCGCTGTTTCACCTTCTACTTCCTGCAAAAACCGGCGATGTTCAATCACCTCCGGTTCGTCCGCGATGACTGACTCAAGAATCTTGATTGATTTTTGCAAAAGCGACAATGCGCCGCTCGTATCGCCGCGCACTTTCTGCACGTTTGACTGTAAAGTGTAGCCTCTCGCCAATTGCTTGCGGTAGGTAATATTCGGTGGTTCGTCAGCAAGGAGTTTTTGATAAATCGCGATTCCTTTTTGCGTATTTTGCTCGATCACGGCAAGATTGGCGTTCGGCAATTGGCTGAGATTGTAATAGCCTTGCGCGAGTTCGTCCTGAAGCTGCGGATTGCCGTCGGATTCGGCGGCGAGCGTGTCGAGCTGTTCGACGGCGCGGGTTAAAAGAAGCTGCCGCGCCGGCAAACTTCCGGGCAGATTCAAAATCGCGTCGTGCAGTTCGACGGCAAACGAACTCGACAGTTTCCGCAAATTTTCGGCGCGTCGCTCCGCCTTTGCACGTTCACGATCGGCAATCTGCGATTGCCGCCAAACCGCGAAAATTCCGCCGATAAGCATCAGAAAAATTATCGTCAGGGCGGCGACGCCAACGCGGTTACGCTTTAAGAATTTTCCGGCGCGATACCCGAAAGTATCTTTTCGCGCCGAAATGGGCAAACCGGCGAGATACCGCCGGAGGTCTTCGGAAAATTTTTCCGCCGAGCCGTAACGCCGCGCCGTGTCTTCGCGCAAAGCGGTTTGCATAATCGCCGCTAAATCGCTTGAAAGGTTTTTGGTCTTCGGCTTTTGGTCTTCGTTGGGACTTTGATCTTTGGACTGTGGACTTTGGATCTGAAGTATTTCGCGTAAAATCAAGCCTAAACTATAAACATCGCTGGCGGTTGAAACGATTTCGCCGCGTATTTGTTCGGGCGAAGCAAAGGCGGGAGTCAAAACGCGGTGGTTTGTTTGTGTTTCGCCTTCGTCAGTTGAATTGAGCAGTTTGGCGATGCCGAAATCAAGTAATTTCGGAGTGCCGTCTTTGGTTACTAAAATATTCGACGGTTTCAAATCGCGGTGAACGACCAGCTTTTGATGCGCGAACGAAACTGCGGCGCAAACCCGCCGAAAAAGTTGCAGACGCTCCGCCAAATCCAGGTTATTTTCGTCGCAATAAACATTTATCGGCACGCCTTCGATAAATTCCATGACCAGATACGGCAAGCCGTCAACGGTCGTCCCGCCGTCAAGCAGACGCGCAATGGTCGGATGTTCGAGCGCGGCTAAGATTTGCCGTTCCTGCCGGAAACGGCGCAAAATCGCGTCGGTGTCCATTCCGCGCTTGATAATTTTAACGGCGACGCGCTTTTGAAATTCATCGTCCGAGCGTTCCGCCAGATAAATCGCGCCCATCCCGCCCGCGCCGATCTTTTCTAAAATTTTGTAATGCCCGAATGTCTGCCCGATGCGCATATCGGAATCTTCATCGGCGAAATGTTCGGCTTCAAGCTCAATTGCCGAGGCGGACATAAAATCCTTCGATCGGGCATTTTCAAATTCGCCGAGAAGTTCATTTATTTCGGCGAGCAGCGAAATATCATCGCGGCATTCCGCTTTGAGAAAATCGGAACGCCGGCCGGTGTTTAAATCAAGCACCGAGGCAAACAGTTCTGATATTCTTTTTTCGCGTTTCATTATTTAACTTTTCGGCTAATTATTCATCGCCCGGTGCAGCCACGCCCGGGCAAACGACCAGTCGCGCTCAACGGTGCGGACGGAAGTTTCGACACCGCTTTCCTGCAGCGTCGTGAGGGCACGCTCGAAGGTCTGCCTCA
>JBDTZT010000142.1:0-7581 GCA_040005005.1 Actinomycetota bacterium | reverse complement strand
AAGATGTATACGTTATTGATATTTTTTTCCTGGTCAAATTATGACAAACCAAAGGTTATCGGCAAGATCGAAACAGGTGAAATAACCGAAAGCAGCGGAATTGCCGCGTCAAAATGTCAACCGGACATTCTCTGGACACACAACGATTCGGGCGACGACGCTTTTATTTTCGCGCTCAATTCAAAGGGCGAAAAACTCGGAACGTGGAAAGTTTCAGGGGCGAAAAATATTGATTGGGAAGACATCGCCGAAATCAAAACCACGGGCGGCGAGTGCATTCTCTACATCGGCGACATTGGCAACAACACGCGAACACGCGGCGAATTTACGATTTACCGTGTCAAAGAACCGCCGGTTTCCGCCGACAACAAATCTTCGAGCAAAAAAAATCCGCTTGAAACCGAACCTTCCGAAGCAATCAAATTCACTTATCCCGATATGCGCCGCGATGCTGAAACTTTGATGGTTCACCCAACCAGCGGTGATATTTACATTCTCTCGAAACGCCTCAGCGGTGCATCAGCTGTTTATAAACTTAGGAGCGATTTTGATTTGAATAAAACAAATAAACTTGAAAACATTGGCGATTTTACCGTTCCCGCAATTCCGAACGGATTCTTAACCGGCGGCGATATTTCGCCCGACGGCAAACAAGTCATTATTTGCGACTATTTTGATGCTTACGAACTTGTTTTGCCCGACAACGCCAAAAATTTTGATGAAATCTGGAAAGAAAAACCTCTGGTCGTCGAACTCGGCGCACGCGAACAAGGCGAAGCAGTCGGCTATTCGGCAGACGGAAAATCCATCTTTGCGACGAGCGAAAAGAAAAATTCTCCGGTGATTGAAGTTAAAAGAAAGTAAAGTGCTTTCCCGTCACAAAATAATTTGTCTATAATAATCCAAACAAATTTTACGGAGGATTTTTTACGATTTATGAAAACAGAAACTTTAACTTTTAACACTGCTAATGGCGAAACGACCGCTTTTGCCGCCGCTCCTGACAATGCTGACGGCACCAAAGCCGTGATTGTTATTCAAGAATATTGGGGCTTGAATGAACATATCAAAGACATTGCGCGACGCTACTCGGACGAAGGTTTTCTGGCAATTGCGCCTGACCTTTACCGCGGTCGCCTTGCGCAAAACGCGCAGGAAGCCGGCAAAATGATGCAGGAACTCAAAATCGAAGACGGTTTGGACATCATCAAAAACTCGATGGACGCGGCGCGTGAAAAATACGGCACCGCGCATTTCGGCATCACGGGTTTTTGTTTGGGCGGAACTTACGCGCTTCGCGCCGCTTGCGAACTCGAAGGTTTGAGTGCCGCCGCGCCTTTTTACGGCGACATTCCCGAAGAAGAAGTTTTGAAAAACTTAACCGCGCCGACGATTTTTGTTTCGGCAACAAAAGATAAATGGATCAACGCCGAAAAAGTCGGATACTTGGAAGAAATGACCGAAAAACACGAATTGCCCGTGACAAGCGTTAAATACGAAGCCGACCACGCGTTTTTCAACAACACGCGCCCCGAAGTTTACGACGAAGCGGCGGCAAATGATTCGTGGGCGTTGGTCATTGGATTATTCAACGACAAACTTTAAGGAAATTAGCCATGAACAAACACGAATCTGCACGAAAATATTTGAAATTGCTTTCGTGTCTTTTCGTGTTTGTTCGTGGCTGAAAATTCTATTAATGCAATTCATCACTCTAACAATTTTTGGGTTTGTCGGGTTGGAGATTTTTTCTTACGCCGTGCATCGCTGGCTTTTTCACGGCGTTTTGTGGCACATTCATCAAACGCACCACACAGCACGAAAAGGTTGGTTTGAACTTAATGATTTGTTTTCAGGTATTTTTGCGTCCGTCTCGATTTGCTTGATAATTTTCGCCGAAAAACCTTTGCTTGATTCGCTTTCTTTCCCCGTTGGTTTGGGCATCGCCATCTACGGCGCGGTTTATTTTATCGCGCACGACCTTTTTACGCATCGCCGATTTTTAAAGTTTAATTCGCGCAACAAATTGCTTCTGCTAATTCGCGGCGCACATCAAAAACATCATCAATCCGCCGAAAAATACGGCATTGAGCCTTTTGGTTTGTTCGTTTTCAATTACGCCAAGTTTTGGCGAAAAACTCTCACGCCGAAAACAAAAAAGGCGGAAATTGAAACAAATCCAACTTCCGCCTTTGCGATCAATCAGAACCGCGAACGATAGTGAAACGGTAAACACGCCGCTATTACTTCGGTGTTCTGACAAATACTTTATTTTACTTCGAGCAATTCTTTCTCGTCCAAGACAGGTTTTTCAACCATCAACGGCTGACGTTTGGAAACTGCCTTCAGAACTTCGCCTGCCGGAGCCATTTCGACGTGCGAGGAAAGTACGCGCGTAATTCTTTTCGGCAGAAGCATTGGCGCGATTCCCGCAATTGAATTTGCGAGGCTGACAATATCGCCGCCGCCTGACCAATTTTCGCGCACGACGGCTTCATCCGTCCGATTTAAAAGCCGCAAAAGTGTCAGCGCGACAAGGTAAATATCGTCAACCTGTCCGATAAACGGGATAAAATCGGGAATAAAATCGAGCGGCATAATAACGTAAATGATTGCTCCGCCAAACAGCATTTTTTCAGTGAGCGGAACGCGGCTGTCTTTAAGAAGTCTGCCAAGAAGCGTAAACATATTCGGCAGAAACATCAGAAAATTGTTCATTCTGCCTTTAATCTGCGATTTCTCTTTGCGCGTCGGTTTCGTCGGTTTTGCCATCTCTGCTTTTGCCATAAATTTATTTTCCCTTAAGTCTAAAAAATAGCACAGATTTGAGCAAGTTTGTTATCAAAAAGTTGTATGGTAAATTTGGTCTCTGGTCTTTGATCTTTGGCTTTTGGCTTTTAATTTGTTTACCGTAAAAATTTAGCGGAACGAAAGTTCAAAAAACCAAAGACCAAAAAACAAAATCTATGATCTTAGAGAAAATCCGACAAAGAGCTTCCGCAGATTTACAACACATCATCTTGCCCGAAGGCGAAGATGCGCGAACCGTTCAAGCTGCGGCGATCTGCGTGCGCGAAAAACTGGCGAAAATTACCATCATCGGCAGCGAAGAAAAAGTGCGCGAACTGGCGCGTGAAACCAACTCAAACTTAAACGGTGTGGAAATTCTCGACCATCGGAAATCGAACGATTTCGGGCGCATTGCACAGTTTTATCACGAATTGCGCCGCGCCAAAGGTGTTACACTCGAAGAAGCTGAAGCGGCCGTCAAAGACCCGCTTTATTATGGAAATTTGCTTGTCAAACTCGGCAAAGCTGACGGTTCGGTCGCGGGCGCAACAAACACAACGGCGCACACGGTTGCTGCTGCGCTTCGCTGTGTCGGCGTGCGCGAAGGATTTAAAATCGTTTCGTCTTTTATGTTGATGATTATTCCCGATAAAAAATTCGGCGCAAACGGCGCGCTTGTTTACGCCGATTGCGGCGTCGTGATTGACCCGAACGCGGGCGAACTTGCCGAAATCGCCATCGCTTCGGCTGATTCGTGCCGCGCACTTTTAGGCGTGGAACCGCGAGTTGCAATGCTCTCGTTTTCGACCAAAGGAAGCGCGAAACATCAATCTTTGGAAAAAATCATCGAAGCCGTCAAAACCGTCCGCGTCCGCCTGCCGGAACTCGAAATTGACGGCGAACTCCAAGCCGATGCTGCGCTTATTCCCTCAATCGCCGAATCGAAAGCAAAAGGCTCGCCGGTTGCCGGGCGCGCCAACGTGTTGATTTTCCCCGATTTCGCCATCGACGGCGAACTCCAAGCCGATGCCGCTCTGATTCCGTCGGTCGCCGCCTCGAAAGCCGGCGGCTCAAACGTCGCCGGACAAGCGAACGTCCTAATTTTCCCCGACCTAAACGCCGGAAACATCGCCTACAAATTAACCGAAAGATTAACTGGCGGAACCGCCATCGGACCGATTCTGCAAGGACTTGACAAACCCTGCAACGACCTTTCACGCGGCTGCAAAGCCGAAGACATTGTTGACGCGGTAGCAATTACGGCGGTTCAATCTCAGGCGAGAAGACAAAGCTAACACGGCGTCAATCAAAATGTTCGATTTCATAAAAAAAGACGGACGCGAAAACTGCAATTTTCGCGTCCGTTTCGTTTATTTGTTGTTTGTCCTTATTCAGATGAAACCGCAAAACGCGCCTCCGGCACTACCGTTTTCAGGTCATAGCTTTCAATAGTCAAATCCGAAACGCGCTGTCCGCCGAGTTTTGTCACGATGTGAAAGGGAAGCATCATACAATTTGCTTTGCGATAGTCGCCGCGTTCTTCTTCAACCAGCACTTTGCCGTTGTAGTATGTCACGACCTTGTTGATAAGAAATGTTCTTTTATCAATATAATAGCGCAAATTGTCGGATGAATTGAATTTAACCTCAACCACATAATTATTGTCGTTATCTTTGAGGCGGTCGGTTTTAAGCTGTCCGTCAACCGATTTGTTGAGCGTCCCGAATCCCATCAATCCCCAATGACGTGCGGCAGTTGCTTCGCTGACGCGAAACTCGTTTCCCATATACATTCCGCCGCCCGAAGTTCCTGTATAGACCAAATAGGTTTCTCCTATCGTCGGTCCGGTCGGTTTTACGTCAAGTCTGCGGCGCGAATCTTTGTCCTGATAATCGGTCATACTGAATTTGACCTCGACGCTTGATGCCGCGCCCCCGGTGCCGAGACCTGCTCCGACAATCGGGGCGACATTGACAAATCCTTTGGATTTAGCAGTTAAAAACTGCAATCCGCTGTAATCCTCTCCGCCCATGGCGACACGAGTGACACTTAGCAACTCGCGTCCGCTGAAATCCTGCTGCGCCTCAGCGGTGCGCGTTGCGGATGAAATAATTCCAATCGCTAAAACACCACAGACTGCCATCAAGATAATTTTATTGTTAATACAGAATCGAAACATACTCTAAATTTTCTCCTAAACAAGTTATTTGTAAAATTAAGCCAAAGAGCGATTTGAGCAAAGATAAACGATAGGCTTTGTAAAAGCAAGCTACGTTTTAAAAAATCTGAACGCGGACGAATTCGCCGAAATCGTCATTACCTCGACTGATTCGTGCAGTGTCCGATCTGTCTGTTGTTTGCTAATTTTTGCTAATTTCATACCTTCACTTTCCACTCACTACCGGTTCATTCAATTTGTTTTGAACGATTGCTCCTCCCGGTCTTGCGCTTTTTTGCAAAAAAGTTTATTTTCGTTTGTTCTATAAATAGAAATAACTTTGTAAACGTAGTGCTGACATTTACTATAAAAACCTTTAACCCAAAAGTCCTTAGAAACAGATGAGAATTTTCTTAGATATTCCCTAGAAGCCGTATGTCATCCGAAATTAACCATTTTATACGAGTTTGGAGATTTTCTCCGGAAAGCTAAGATTTTAATACGTGGCGTAGAGCCTTTTGAACAATCGCCTAATGCGGGTTCAATAAAACATTGCAACGAGTTTTTATGCGGCTGTAAAGGTGAAGGTATTATTGATGTGGTAGCGATTACGGCGGTGCAATCGCAAGCGCGAAAAAATTAATTTTCAGGTTAGATTTTATTCTTATTTGCCGGAAACCTTTTTAAAACAATAGTTCCGGGACTGCAACTCGATCCTCGCCAATTCCCCTTCAGCGTTTGTTTGCCTTTTATATAAACTAATTTCAGTTTTCCAGACTTGATACACCATCTTGAATCAGGTTCTGGATTTTCCTGAGAAATTTTTACTTCTGTGAACGACAGCCGATTTCTTTTGATAGTGCCTTTTAATCTCATTACGCCGTAATATTGAGGCGAATCGATAATTGTTATACGAGAAAAACCCGATACTTTTTTACCCTTTTGGTACAGCCTCAAAGTGAAATTAAACTTTGACCGAAGCGTGCCGTTAGGTTGATAAAGTTTTCCCGTCCATCTGCCTGAATAATTCGGAGTTTTCTTGCGAGCGGCTTTTCGATTTGGTTTCGCTTCTTTTTTGGTAAGAGGGTTAAGTTCGGATGTTTTTCTATTGCTTTCGTAATCGGATAATTTCTTATATGCTGCAATCTTCTTTGATGTTTGAAATTGCCCATTTGATAAAATAGTGCTCAATAAAAGCAAAGCTAATCCGACAGTAAATATTATTATCCGTTTCATAATTATTTTTCCCTTAAAATCTTTTATGCAGAACAGTTATAAACTAACGGATTCGTTTTAGCAATAAAATTTTGCTGAAAGTATTTGACAATAAACGAATGTTCGTTTATTTTAGAAATTGTGAGATACAAAGATGACAACAAACAACAGGCGATCTGCGATGCGGCAATTGAATTGATTACCGCGAACGGGTTTGCCGACACTTCGATGTCGAAAATCGCCAAAGCCGCAAATGTTTCACCGGCGACGATTTATGTTTATTTTGAGAACAAAGAAGAGCTTATTAATAAAATATATCTCTTTGTCAAACAGGAAATGAGCGCGGAGCTACTTCGTGGTGTCGGGGCAAATCGGTCGGTGGCGGAAGCCTTTAAGATTATCTGGAACAATTTTTACAAATACGCGACCGTTAATCCGGTGAGGTTTGCTTTTACCGAGCAGTTTGCCAATTCGCCGTTGGTTGCGCGATGCAGAGAGGAAAGTATGAGCTTTTTCAAACCCTTGCTTGATTTGTTTAATCGCGGTGTAGCGGAAAAGATTTTTAAGGACATTTCGCTTGAAATCTTTATTGCTTTTACGTTTTCGCCGCTTACGGGATTAATCAAAGAACATTTCAGCGGCGGGATTGTTTTAGACGAAAAAGCGTTGGAAACGACGTTTGAAATTGCGTGGGATGCAGTCACAAATTAATTTTTTTGAGTGTTGATTAAACGAACATTCGGTTATTTTTAAGGAGTAAAAAAAGGAGTAAAAAAATGAGTAACGAAAAATGGAACGCGGAAAATATTACTGATCAGAAAGGAAGAGTGGCGATTGTCACGGGTTCGAGCAGCGGCATCGGCTATGAAGCGGCGCGGGTTTTGGCGAATAAACACGCGACGGTCATCATTGCGGTTCGCAATCTTGAAAAAGGAAATAAGGCGGCGGAGAAAATTCTGGCACAGAATAAAGACGCGGACGTAAAAGTTATGGAACTCGATTTGGCGAGTCTCGAATCGGTCGCTAATTTTGCCGAAAACTTTCAGAAAGCCTTCTCGCAACTCGATTTGCTGATTAATAACGCGGGCGTGATGATTCCGCCCTATTCAAAAACAGCGAACGGTTTTGAATTGCAGTTCGGCACCAATCATCTCGGACATTTTGCGCTTACAGGACAGCTTTTGGAGTTGTTGATAAAGACCAACGGCGCACGCATTGTCAATGTTTCGAGCGGCGCACATAAAGCGGGCAATCTAAATTTCGATGATCTAACATGGGAAAAACGAAGTTATTCGGCGTGGAAAGCCTACGGCGACAGCAAGATCGCCAATCTTTATTTCACCTACGAACTCGACCGCAAATTCAAAGCGAATAATCTCGGCACGATCCTCCGCGCGCATGGGCCGTCCCAGAATGCG
>JBDTZT010000141.1:0-7590 GCA_040005005.1 Actinomycetota bacterium | reverse complement strand
GCATTGATAAATGCCATCGGCTTTTCTTGTCCGAAAACCGAACAGCAAAGCGAAATTAGAACTAAAAAGCTACAAAAATATCTTTTCATAATGAATTTTCCTTAAAACTTGGGTAAAAAAGAAGTGCAAAACTAAATTGCTACGAATTGTTTGCCGTGTCAAGAATCCAAATGCAATAAAGTCAACATTATTCAATAAATAAAAGATTTTACGATTTTTTGATGTTTGTCCGTTCCAACAAAAATTCATTGTTTTAATTTAACATTTCACCCAAGACAAGCGGGAAGTTGATCAACTTGCCGCTTTATGACTGATTGGCAAACCGATATAAAATGTAGTTCCATTTGACTCGTTAGTAAAAGCCTCGATTTTTCCGCCGTGCGCCGTGATAATTCCGTAACAAACAGCCAAACCGAGACCTGTTCCTTTTCCCGCCGGTTTGGTCGTAAAAAACGGGTCGAAAATCTTTTGAATATCATCCGATTTGATGCCGATACCGTTATCGGTAATTTCGATCCGCATTTCCGAGTATTCGGAATCGGTAATTATCAAAAGTTCGCCGCCTCTGGGCAAAGCATCTCTTGCGTTGAGAAAAAGATTGAGAAAAACCTGTTGGAGTTGGTCGCCGTCAGCGAAAACCTTTGGTAAATTCTCGGCGAAATGTTTCGTGATTTGTAATTTCTGAAATGATTTGTCAAAACTTGCCAGCCGCAGACTTTTTTCGATTAAATCATTTACATCAACCAAACTTTTCGCGGCGGGACGAACCCGCGCAAAATCCATCATATCTTTGGTAACTTGGGTAATTCGCTGAATTTGCGTTGAAATAAGTTTCAAATTTTCAGATGTTTTTATGTCGAGATTGTTTTTTGCTTGCATCATTTGAATCAACGACGAAATTGAAGCCAGCGGATTATTTACTTCGTGCGCGACTCCGGCGGCAAGCGTTCCCATCGCCGCAAGTTTTTCGGTTCGGATAAGTTGTTCGCTGAGTTTTTGAAGTTGCTCGATGTCATTCGCCATTTTACGGCTCATTTCATTAAAACTGTCGGCGAGAAGCCCGATTTCGTCGTTGCTTTTCCGCAAATCAACTTCCGTTCCATATCCGCCTTCCGTTACCTGAACGGCGGCAAGCGTGATTCGCTGAAGGGGGCGCGAAATTGTCCTAACCACAAGAAGAACCAGCAAAAGATTTGGCACAAGTGCGGAAATGACACTGAAAACCAGATATTTGCGCCACGCGTCAAAGGTCGTTCCGTTTTGAAAGGCCCAATAAACTATCGGAATCTGAAAAAGTATAAAACTGATAATCGCCACCGAAGCGATGCTTAAAGCGATTTTATAAGCAATTGGAAAAAGCCGAAATTGGTCGAGCGCATTTTCGAGCGAGAATAGTTTGAAATTTGAAATCGCATATGCGTAAATTAAAACGCCGGGCAAAACGAAAATCGCGCTATATGGAAGCATCGAATAAAGACCGAAATACGGAAAAACGATGTTGGCGAGAGTCTTCAAAATTCCCGTAACGACCAATGCCCAAAGAATCGCGCCGACCTGCTGACCTTTCTGTGTTTTGCGGTATTTGCGATATTTTTGAAAAAGAACAAATGCACCATAACCAAAAACCAAATAAACATAAACAACGAAAGCATAGGCAAGCGGCGCAAGGTCAATCTCAAATTTCCCGGCTTTGAATCCGACTTTGTTCCATAATAGCCCGAAAAGCGCGGCGGGAATTAAAACAAGACTCGGCGCAAAAACAATCGCTGCCCGTTTTTTTGGAGTTCGGGAATTTTCCGGGAAAACCCATGCGAAAATTACCAAAGCGCATTGCATCAAAAGCGCGATGATAAAGCTCGATGCCGCCCACCAACCACTCGAAATATTTTCTTCGTGAAAATTCCAAAAAATTAAATCTTTAATTGTCCAGAGCGCGAGAAAAGCGATAAATGCGGCGAAAGTTTGGTGGGCGCGGTTTCGCGGATTTGCCACGAAAACATAAAATCCGAGCAAAACCAGCAAAAAAAGCGCGAAAAGATGAAGTAAAACAAGCATAGCGTCGAAAAGATTTTAACGCTAAAATTTTTTTATGGCGAGAAGCTATCGAAGTTTGATTTTTAAACTCGTGCTGAAACCGTTGACATTAACCGGAAGCGCATCAAAACGGATATATGCAAAATCAAGCGAAATTTTCGGTGTGATTTTTCGGGTAATTCCGGCAAAAAATTCGTTTTGCGTCCATTTTCTTGTTTTAAGATCAAAATACCCTTCTTCGGAAATAAACGGAGAAAAGATTTCTTTTTCTTTGTATTTGATTGGATGGTTGATTTGAATTCTGTTTCGATAAAAATTTACATCGTTTCTTGAATTGCGAAAGCGATGTTCATACATATTTCGGTCTTTCAAGGTGAAATTTTTACAAGTTTTTGAAATCACCGCACCGAAATTCAGACGCGTTTCGGAATGTCTTTGATTTTTGACCAATTCATCTTTGCGGTATAAAACTGCTGTCATCAGCGAAAAATATTTATTTACCCGAAAATCAAGCGTGGTGCTGTAACGATTGTCAATAAAATCAAGATTTCTTCTGCCGATGCGGAGAATTCCGCCGAATGTCGCGGTTATTCGGTCAAAAGATTTACCTTTCGAGTCTTTTCCTCGTATCAAAGGCAAAATCAATTGAAATTCGTTCCACGATTGAAACTTGGATTCAAGCGGTATTTGCGAAAAAACTGTTTGCGAAATCAAAAAAAGTGGAAAAAAGATTGATATAAAAAATAGTTTTTTCATCGTCAATGTTACAAGATTGTTACGTAATTGTTACGTTTGTAACATTAAATCGTTCCGATAAAAATTACAAGCCGAGAATGAAACCGCAAATAATAAAAGTGACACCGAAAGCAATCGGCAAAAAATGTTTGAGTTCAATCATTTCCCCTTTTTTTAGCAAACGATGAAGTATTGTGAAAACAGGAAGCGCAGCACTTCCGACGATGCCGCCAATTATTGCGCCGAAAAACGCGCCGATGATGAAAATAATAATTCCGCCCGCGCCGCCTGAAATCATTCCCCACAACAATCCGAGAAAAGGCAAAACCAAAATCATTGTCGTCCACGATAACTTTTCAAAAAATCCGACTGCTTTAGCAATGAGTTTTCCTGAAAAAAATCCGACCACCGCTGAAATCAAATTAACGATAAACATCACCCCGAAAACCCATAAATCTAATCTTCCATCTATTGCAAAACGGATAAACATGGCGGCGGGCGGAAAAACTCCGAGCAATAAACCAAAATATGAAAAGGTTTTATCAAGCGAAAGCGGATTTTTCATCAAATCGGATTCAACTTTTTCTTTTTCCGAACGATATGTCGCTTTTTGCCGTGCAGTTTCGGTATTGATTGCGAGAAGTGCGTTTAATCTTTGCGTGACAAGTTCGCCGTCGCGGTCAACGCTTGCAAATTGGCTGAAATTAAATTGTTGTCGGATGATGGTTTGTGTTTCCCGGATTGCCATAATTCTTTCTCCAAGTTTTGGACGTTCAATTTTTCTTGAGTTTGCAAAGATACTTTCAATAGTTTTTCAATTGAATTGTAAGCCTCGGAATCATTAAGGTGCGAAGCAAGTTTTAAGGCTTCTTTAAATAATCTTTGTGGTTGATCAGATGCATTTTTTAATCCACTGAGAACTTCAAAAAAATCTCGTCGTGCAAGATTTTGATGAAAAGAAAGCCGGTTGCGGTTGCGTCTGTGCAGACAAATTTCGGCAAGTTTTTTGTTTTTGTGATTTGTCACCCGAAAAATTTCCTTTTCCTGTGCAGCGGATCCCTCTGTTTCGTTTTGAATTTCCAGAGTTAAGCCAATATAACGATCAAATATTTCACGAAATTCAAAAATTGAGAGTTTTAAATCACTTTCGCGTAAAACGGTTTCAAAATATTTTTGAGTTAGATTGAATTCCGCCTCTTTTTTTGCATCTGAAATTGTGTTTTTAACGAAACTATTCGTGTAAAGATTTGTAAATAAAGATTTTTGGGCAACCAATTGGAAGGCTAAAGGTATCCAAAAAACAAATCTGAAAAATGATTTGAGCCACAAAAATTTTATTTCGCGCAGGTTACGATTTTGTAAAAAATAATAAACGCCGAAGGGTGCGCCGCAAGCAAGATAAATTATTATAAGGTCGCGTAGATTCATTCCATAATGATATTTGGCAATGGATATGCCAACGGAAATGAAAGTTGTTTGTGAACTGTTATTCTAATTTGAAAGGCTAAAAAATCAATGTAAAAATGAAAAATGGCGGAACAAATTTTTTGGAAAGAGCGTTTAAGAATTTAGCAATACGCAAAAAACAAAAAATCTCTTTGCAGATTGCAAAACAAAAATACTTATTTCTGAAATAAAAAAGTAATTTGCAAAAAGTAATTTGCAATGCGTCTAAAAAAAGTGGCATTGAAATTGCTAGTTGAACGAACAAGGGAATAATAAATATTTCTTAGGGATTAATAAATTAAAGTTCATACAAAAAAAAAGAGGGAATTATGACAGCCAAGGCAAAAATAAAAGTTATAAAAAAAAGTAAATTAAAAACGGCGGAAAAGCCTGCAAAGCTCGTCGTTGTCCAAAATAATTCAAAACAAGTGGCGGCACGTGAAATGGTTTCGACCGTGACAAATTGGGTTAATGACTTTCAGCAACGCAAACGCGATGAAACCAGGCAGGCGATTGAGAAATTCTTTACGCCGCAGCCGCAAACAACCGGTGCGTAACAAATTGATGCAAATATTTTGAAATCATATTAACCTTATTTAAATTCATACAAACTCGAGTTATAAAAAGACGGTCAATCAAGACGGTCTTTTTTTGTTGATAAAAAATCACCTCAATATTTTGTCTTTCAAAATAAATCTTTTAGACTCAGAGAGATATTTTTGTGCTAAACTGCAAAAAAGTTAGTAACATCGCTTCAATATATATGACCGGAAAAGTTGTAATTATTACAGGTGCAAGCAGTGGCATCGGACGTGCAACCGCTTTGCAGTTTGCCAAAAACGGCTCAAATGTCATTGCCGTCGGCAGAAATGAAAAAGAATTAAACACTTTACGTGAAATGGTTCAAAGAAAAAAGGGCTCAATAAAAGTTCATCTGGCGGACATCCGCGAGACTACGCAGGTAGAGCGATTGATCAACGATACGGTACATAACTTCGGTCAGATTGACGTTTTGGTGAATTCAGCAGGAATCATTTTGAACGGTTCGATTGAAAACACGACACTAGACGATTGGGACAAAATGTTGGACATCAATCTGCGTTCGGTTTTTTTTGTGATGCAAAAATGTATTCCGCATCTGGAAAAAACCAAAGGTAATATCGTCAATGTTTCGAGCGTCGCGGGAACGCGTTCTTTTCCGAATGTTTTGGCGTATTGTGTTTCAAAGGCGGGAGTTGACCAGTTGACCCGCTGTGCGGCACTAGAACTTGCTCCGAAAGGGGTTCGGGTAAATGCCGTAAATCCGGGCGTAGTTGTGACAAATTTGCATAAGCGTGGCGGAATGGCAGACGAAAACTATCAAAACTTTTTGAAGAATTCAAAAAATACGCATCCATTGGGGCGTGTCGGTGAAGCCAAAGAAGTTGCCGATTTGATATATTTTCTGGCTTCGGAAAAGGCTTCTTGGATAACGGGCGCAACTTACGGGATTGACGGCGGACGCGCCCAAACTTGTGCGCGATAAGATTCCAAATTAGTAAAAAAGATTTGGAATGCGGAATTTTGATGAAATTTCAACTTCTTCCAAGCACATTTGATGAAAACGGTCGCCCATCGGCGCGACAGCATCTTGCGTGTTTTGTAGTTGACAATGTGATTGCCTTCGACGCGGGAAGTTTGGCATTGTCAACAACCGACGAACAGAGAAGAAATATTCGAGATGTTGTTATTTCACACGCCCATCTTGACCATATTGCCGGATTACCGCTTTATATTGACGATTTATTTGCAACGATTAAAAGACCAATTCAAATTCACGCTACTAGAGAAGTAATCGAAATTTTGGAGCGAGATATTTTTAACTGGTCAATTTATCCGCGCTTTTCGGAACTCAGAAACGACTATGGCGTTGTTTTGGAATATCGTCCGTTTGAAGTCGAAAAAGACTTTATTGTCAAACATTTAAATATTAAGGCAGTCGGTGTAAATCATAAAGTTCCGTCGGTCGGTTTTATAGTCTCTGACGATAAAATTACATTTGCGCTAACTAATGATACGGCAGAAATGGACAGATTTTGGGAAGTTGTCAACGAAGAAAAAAATCTCACCGCGATATTGGTTGAATGTGCTTTCCCCGATGAACTTGATGCTTTAGCCTGCAATTCGCATCATTTGACGCCAAAAGTTTTACAAAAGGAATTAACAAAACTCCGCCAAAATTGCCCGATTTATGTGGTGAATATCAAACCGATGTACGTTGAACAGGTTTCTCGGCAAATCAGGAAAATAGGAAATGAAAAAATTCAGGTTCTCGAAGTCGGAAGAATTTATGAGTGGTGAGTTTTTAATAAAGTTTAAGGGTTTTCTCTTTTAAAATTCATCGGTTCAAACGCGCTTTGACGATGTTCACCGGGGAAATCGTAAAGAACGACGCGATTGTTCGGTAACACGCTTTGTATTCGAAATGTTCGTTCCTGATGCCTCTTGCCCGGCATTATCTCGGCACGAAAAGTAACCGACATTTCGGGACGTGCCCAAACACTCGGACGCACGATTCTGCTGTAAAAATTCTTGAAAAATCCCATATTAATCTGCTAAATTTTCCTTTTTTTTATGTTTTATTTTGCGCCCGGAAGGATGAATTTTTTCTTCGGGTTTTTCCGGTCCGATTTTCTGACTTGAGGGCGCAGTCGGCTTGCGGATTGAGTCAAAAATCGGGAGCGCCGGTTTTTTCTTTTTTTTACCACTCATCAATAAAACCATACAATAGATTTGAGAAAGTTTCACGAAAAAGCAAATTATTATTGACAACTTCGCCGGAAAATTTCACTATAATTATCAATTTGGCTTTTAGTTCTAAACAAATTAACATAAATTAGGGGGTAAAACTTGCCTGAAAGACCAGACCGCACCAGTCAAATTCGGCGTTTTTCGCCGCAATTTAAAAATAATTCGGTGAAATATCATCGTCCGTTTTGGCTTCCGGCATCAAATTATTACATTTTGGCGGCGGCGATAGCGATTGCCTTTTTTTTTCTGGTTTGGGGGATATTGCACGAAGGTGACGAGCAAATGCCATGGGTTCCGGCGGGAATGGGGGCAAGTTTTATTCTAATCGGGGCAGTTTTTTTGCGCGAAATTGTTTTAAGAAAAGCTCGAAACCGGTATCTTCTGGTGCAGCAAAGACTTGATCATACTTTAGATAATGCCTCACTTCACACTAAAGCAAACGCCCCGGGGAAAAAGTTATCGGTCGAAAAAAATGCCGAAGTAATCAAACAAATACAAATAAAATCCGAAGCCGCGAAGGTTTTGATGAAACTGGCTGACGGACATCTCGAGGTTTTTGAGATTTGCAATGAATACCTTGAAATC
>JBDTZT010000001.1:0-25067 GCA_040005005.1 Actinomycetota bacterium | reverse complement strand
GCGCCTTCGATAAAATGCGCGGGCGCGTCAACGTGCGTTCCGGTGTGAACGCCACAGCAGAGGCGCGAAACGTTTGCCGCGTCACCGCGCGCAATCGCGTTCGCGGTTTTAATTTCAACGTTCGGGTCGCCTTCGTAAACGGGCGTTCGCGCACTAATCCGAACGGTCACATCGTAAATTTTCATATAAGAAATGCCGGTTATCACGTCCGTCGAAATTCGCTGAGATACAAACTTAATTACAGAAACAAAGCGGACGAACAAAAATTTGGTGATGCTCAAAAAGAAATGCTTTTACCGCCGAGACGCAGAGTTCTCGCCGAGAGACGCAGAGAGAATCCTCAAGCGAAACTCTGCGTCTTCTCTCGGTGTCCCGGCGGTGAAAAACTCTTTCAGCATTACTTTTAGTTCACTACCAAAAATTTTAATGCGAAGAAAAGTTTTCGTTCCCGTGCGTCAGTTTTATTCCTGTAAATTTTAAGCCTTCGCTTCGTCCGGCTTTTTGTCTTTCCGCGAGAAAAACATATCTAAAACCAAAAGACCCGCGCCGATGCAAATTGCCGTATCCGCGACGTTAAAAGTCGGGTAATGCCAGCTGCCGAATTGCACGTCAATAAAATCAACGACGAAACCGAGCCGGGCGCGGTAAATGACGTTGCCGACAATTCCCGCGAGAAGCAAAGCCAACGCGCCGAGGATCCGATCGTCGGTGCGCGGTGTTCGCCAGAAGAAATACAACACCAGCGTTGCCGCGACAAACGCGACGATTGATAATCCCCAGCGTCCCGCGTCGCCGTGGCTGTCAAACATCGAAAACGCGACGCCCGTGTTTTGCGCGTAGGCAAAATTCAAAAAGTTCGGAATTATTTCTTTGACATCGCCGAATCGCAGACGGCGAACCGCCCACGCCTTCGTCGTCTGGTCAATCATAAAAACCGCGCCCGCCGCCGCTAAGTAACCCAATTTCCAGAAAATATCTTTTTTATTCACAATTTTATTTCAGATGTTTGGTTGCCACGTATGGATGTTTCGGATTAACGACGAGTTTCTGTGCGCGCGGATCAATCAAAACATCCATATCCTCCATCGGAATCGAGCCGAGCAGAATTTCCGCGTCGCCGGGCAACACGATTGCCCTCACGGTTGTTGAACGATTTTCAAACTGCACTTCAACCGGTCCGACGACGTCAACTTCAATCAAAGTTTCATCTGCCAGCGTGGCAAATTGCTTTTGGATAAAAGGCAAATCGAGCTGTGCCCGGATGGTTTCGTTGATCGAAAGATTATACGCGCCGCTGTCAACCAGTGCATTGACGCGGACTTGTTTGACATCTTTTTCATCCAGCAATTTCTGACGCTGCAAATAAACATCGCCGCCATTTAGTAAATCAATTTCGGCATAAACCAATCCCATTTCATTAACTCCTGATTTATATTTTGGTATTTCCTTTATCGGAGCAAGTTTTAACATCGCACTCAAATTATAACGCGTTTTCGATTTCCGCCAATGCCGCGACGCATCTTTCGCAGACGGTCGGATATTTTTCCGATTCGCCGACTCTTGTCGAGTAATTCCAGCAGCGTTCGCATTTCGCGCCGGCGGCTTTTTCGATGTGCACTCCGAAATAATCTTCTTCGTGCACTTCGACCTGCGACGCGATAAAGATATAGCGCAGATCTTCGTAATACGGCATCAAAAAACGCGCCGTTTCGCCGTCGGTCTTCAAAACGACTTTCGCTTCGAGCGACGAACCGATCTCCTTGCGCTCGCGGGCTTCTTCGAGTGCCTTCAAAACATCATCGCGGATCGAGAAGATACGCTCCCAATCGCTCAAAAGCTTTGAATTATCAGCGCCCGTGAGCTTCGGAAATTCCGCGAGATGCACCGACGCGAGTTTTTGCTCCGGCAAATTTTCAAACGCTTCGTCCGCTGTAAATGCCAGAACAGGTGCGAGCAGACGGCACAATTTGTCGGTCATCTCAAAGAGCGCGGTTTGCGCCGAACGACGTTCCGGCGACTTTGGCGCAAAGATATAAAGACGGTCTTTGATGATGTCAAAATACCGCGCCGAAAGTGTAACGGTGCAAAGATTGTAGATCGTCTGATAAACCGCTTGAAAATCAAAGGCTTCATAACCGGCGAGGATTTTTTTCGCCGCCTCATTAAAGCTCGCCAACGCCCAACGGTCAATCTCGAGCATCTCGGCAAGCGGGACACTTTCGGTTTCGGGATTAAATCCGTCAAGATTGCCGAGCGCGTACCGCAGAGTATTTCTAAATTTTCGATAGGCATCCGTGACGCGCTGCAGAATTTCATCGGAACAGCGCATATCTTCGGTGTAATCAACCGCCGCCGCCCACAGGCGCAAAACATCTGCGCCGGATTTGTCGATGATTTCCTTCGGCGCGGTCACATTTCCATCATTTTTACTCTGCTTTTTGCCGTTTCCGTCAACGACCCAGCCGTGCGTGATGACCTGCCGATACGGCGCGGTGTCGTGCGCGGCGATTCCGCACATCAGACTTGAGTTAAACCAACCGCGATACTGGTCGCCGCCTTCGAGATAAACGTCCGCCGGAAAACGTAAGTTTTCACGCGTTTCGAGCACGGCAACACAACTCGAACCCGAATCGAACCAAACATCGAGAATGTCGGTTTCCTTGCTGAAATCCGAACTGTTGCATTTCGGGCAAGTAAACCCTTCGGGCAGTAGTTCCGATTCCGGCCGGTTATACCAGGCGTCGGCGGTTTCTTTGGCAAAAATATCGGCGACGTGATTGACGATCTTCGCGTCGGCGATTGGCTCATTGCATTTCTGGCAATAAAACACGGGAATCGGCACGCCCCACGAACGCTGCCGCGAAACGCACCAATCGGGACGCTGCTTTATCATATTCGCCATTCGCCCCATCCCCCAGGCCGGATGCCATTTGACGCTCTCAACTTCGCGCAAAGCCTGCGCGCGCAAGGATTTTTCGCCCACTTCGTCCATCGAGATAAACCACTGCGGGGTCGCGCGAAAAATCACCGGGTTTTTACATCGCCAGCAATGCGGATAACGATGCTCGTAGTTTTCCGAAAACAGTAGAGAACCGTTTTCGCGCATAAATTCGACGATTTTGGGATTCGCGGTGAAAATATTTTCGCCCGCAAAATGTTCGACTTCAGCCGCAAACCGTCCCGCGCTATCAACCGGACAATAGATTTCCAAGCCGTATTCCTTGCCGATCACATAGTCGTCGTGGCCGTGACCGGGCGCGGTGTGGACGAGTCCCGTGCCGGCTTTAGCCGTTTCTTTTTTCTCGCGTGCTTCGGAAACATCAACTTCCGTTTCCGCGTCCGCTTCGCCGCCCATCGTCACGTGTTCGCCGTTCATTATTAACGATTCACGGTCAATCCACGGATGTTTCGCTTTCATATTGTTGAGCTTTGAGCCTTTAAATCTTGCCAGAACTGGCGGAATTTGGCGTTCGCCGTTTTCGTTCGCTTCGCCGAGACAGCATTTAACGACGACCAAACCGACAAGTTCAGCAGCGACCACCAAAATCTCACCGCAACTTTCAAAAGCGACATATTCAAAATCAGGATGAACCGCGATTCCCAGATTTGCCGGAATTGTCCACGGCGTAGTTGTCCAGATCACGAGCGAAACTCTTTTGCCCGCTAAGTTAGCGTCAAGTTCCGCCGGATCGGTCACCAGCGGAAATTTTACGTAGATCGAAGGCGAAGTGTGGAGTTTGTATTCGACTTCCGCTTCTGCCAAAGCCGTCTGGTCGTGAATACACCAATAGACGGGACGCAAACCTTTATAAACGTAGCCGCGTTCCAGAAACCGCCCGAAAAGCCGCGCCGTTTCCGATTCGTATTCGTTCGACATCGTGAGATAAGGCTTTTCCCATTCGCCCAAGATTCCGAGCCGCGAAAAATCGCGCGTCTGATTATTCATCGCCGTCGAAGCGTGTTCGCGGCAGATTCGGCGGAAGGTCGCGACCGGCAAATCGTTTTTGTTCTTGCCTTTTTCCTTCAACTTTTTCTCGACATGCGTTTCGATCGGAAGCCCGTGGCAATCGTAACCCGGAATGTATGGCGCCTCGAAACCCATCATCGAGCGCGATTTGACGACAAAATCCTTTAAAATTTTATTGAGCGCCGTGCCGATGTGAATATCGGCATTGGCATACGGCGGACCGTCGTGCAAAATGAATTTTTCTGCTGTTTGACGCGCCGTTTGAATCGCTTCGTATAGCCGCGCGTCCGACCATTTTTTCAAACGCGCGGGTTCTGCTTGTCCGAGATTCGCTTTTTGCGCGAAATCGGTTTTCGGTAAATTAACGGTTTTTTTCAGTTCTAAAGGTTCACTCATAAATTTAAAAACTCAATGTTATCACGATAAAAAAGTCATACAAACAAGATAGACAGGATTTGCCAAGATGCGATTGAATATATCTTGTCTATCAATCCTGTTTGTTTCTGATTAAAAATAAAAAATCCCGAATCTGACGATTCAGGACGCGCGGCATAAGCAAAAATTTTCTTTCCAGCTTCAGCCGTGGTCATCCAAAATAAAAATGCCAATTATAATGTTAAAATTTTTCATCACTTCATTTATTGCAAAATTTACGATCTAAGTCAAAATACTTTTGCGACCAAACCGGTTTTCGGCTCCTCTGATCCAAACGAGGAGACCTTTTATGAAAAATTTATTTTGTTGGCAATTATTTTAGTAACCTCTTAGTTAGTAAAATTCGTTACCTCAATTTCATAAAAAATTAACTCACTGATTAGATAACCGACACATTTTATTAAACACCCGTTGTTAGACTATCTCTTCTCCAGACTAAACCACAGGAAAATGAGTCAAAAAATTGGATTCAAGAAATGAATAACAATCCGTTTTTGATGGAGAAAATTTTATCTATTTGAAGAGGAGTTGATTAAATAAATGTGCAATCGAAAGTTTTTCATCCACCGAATTTGCGGGGCTTTAATTTTATTGATGTTCGGTGCGACGGTAAGTTGGACGCAAATTGACACCGCTTCGCTGACCGGACTCTTAACTGACCCGCAAGGCGCGGTCGTTGCGGGAGCGCGGGTCACGGCGACTAATCAGGCAACCGGCATCAGGACGGAAACGACCACCAATAGCGACGGTTATTACACTTTTACGAACTTGCGACCGAGCCGATACACGATCGAAGCGGCGCAACCAAATTTCAAAACCAGTTCACTGAAAGACTATGAATTAAACATCGGGCAAAAAGCGCGGCTTGATTTAACGCTTTCCGTCGGCGATGCCAGTGCGGTTGTTGAGGTTACTTCGGAAACACAATCGCAGCTCCAGCGCGAAGACGCAAGTCTCGGCAATGTCGTTGATAATCGCCGCGTCACGACTCTCCCGCTACCGCAGCGCAGCTGGGATGACCTCCTGACGCAGGTTGCCGGAACGCAGGGCGATCCCTATACGGAACAATCCGGCGGCACCGCTTCGGGCCGAACCGGCTCGGTCAATATTCACGGCATTCGTTCGCTTTACAATAATTTTATTCTCGACGGACAGGACAATAATTCGATCTCGACGAACGTGCAGGAATTTTCGACGCAGGTTTCGCGCCCTTCGATTGATTCTTTGGGCGAATTTAAGGTCATCACGTCGCAATTTTCCGCCGACACGGGACGCGCGGCCGGCGGTGTTGTCAGCGTGACGACCAAATCGGGAACCAACGATTTTCACGGGTTAGCTTACGAATACCTGCGAAACCGGGTTTTCGATGCGAACGATTTTTTCTCGAATCGTTTAGGACGCAAACGTCCGCAACGGGTTCAGAACCAATTCGGCGGCAATTTTGGCGGTCCGATTTGGAAAAACCGGGCGTTCTTTTTCACCGACTTTGAGGGAACCCGCATCAGACAAGGCGTTTTGCGAATTGCGACCGTCCCGCTGGCAACGGAAAAAGCCGGCAACTTTTCCGCCCGGCTCGGCAGTCCTATTACCGTCAGCGGTAATCAGATTCCGATTTTTAATTGCGACGGAACCCTTTCGGGGCAGGTCGTGCGCAGCGGACAGATCTTCAATCCGAACAGCCGCAACCTGTGTCCGAACCCGAATTTTAATCCGAATCAAGCTCCCGGACTGACAAATCTGCCATATTTTCCGCAGCCCTACGGCGGTAATCTGATTTCCAATATTGACCCGGTTGCTGCCCGTTTGGCGGCACTATTTCCGAATCCGACGCTCGGCGGAACATCTAATAATTTTGCCCGCACGCCGACTTTAACCGATGACGGCGACCGCCTGACCACGCGGCTCGATTATAAGATTAATTCAAAAAATGACATTTTCGGTCGTTATGCTTACGGCAAACGCAACCGCTTTGTCCCCGGTTTTTTCGGCGGTGTGGCGGACGGGACGGATACTTCGGCATGGGGACTGACGAGCGTTAAAACGCACGCTTTAGTAACGGGTTGGAATTACACGATCTCCGCCAATGTCTTTAATCAATTCCGCTTTGGTTACAACTATGCCAACGCGACTTCGACCCAGGAGCCGTTCGGTGAAGGCAACAGTTCGACCTTCATCCGCGGATTGCCCGATGTCGGTCAGGGCGGCATTCCGGCAATCGTTATTTCGGGATTTAGTCCGCGGCTCGGTTCGGCCGACTTTTTGCCGAAATTTCAAAAGTCAAAACAATTTCAATTCACTAACACGACGACCGTCATCCGCGGCGCCCATACGGTTCGTTTCGGACCCGATATTATGGCTCCGCTCAAACTCGATTACATTGACGTTCCCGGAACGCGCGGACGGTTTGACTTCGCCGCGGCTTACACGAGTTATTTGGGTTTAAGCGGAACCGGTAATGCACTTGCCGATTTTCTCGCCGGAACACCGATCAATGTTTTGCTGACGAATTCAAGTGTCGTCCGGCAACGCCGTTATATGTATTCGTATTTCGGTCAGGACGATTGGAAAGTGACTCCGAAATTAACCCTTAACCTCGGACTGCGCTACGATTTCGGCTCGCCTTCGTTTGAGGCGGGAAATCGGCTGGCGAATTTCGATCCGGTCGCCGCTCTCGCCGCGACCAACCAGGCACAGGCTCTGGCATCCTTAAGATTGGCAAGCGACGGAAGTTTGGAAAGCCGTTCGCTGATCAAACCCGACCGCAATAATTTCGCGCCGCGCTTCGGTTTTGCGTATTCAGTCACTAATAAATTCGTTGTGCGCGGCGGTTACGGGATTTATTACAACTTGATTGACCGCATTGGTTCGGAAGATCAGATCGCGCTTAATCCGCCGAATATCATTAACTTCAATACGCGCACCGACACGGCCGGTTCAGCCGTTGCGGGCGTTACCTTAAGCGGCGGGCTTCCCGCTAATTTACTTAGTCCGAACAATATTCAAATCCGCAACATTCAGGTTCGGGCCGGTAAATCCGACGCGCAAACACCTTATATTCAGCAGATGAGTATCGGCGTCCAGTATCAATTCGGCAACGACTGGTTTGCCGAAGCCAACTACGTGCATACCAAAGGAACGAAACTTTATACCCTGCGCGATTTGAATCAGCCGCTCCCGAACCAGCCGAACACGCGCCCGTTTCCGCAATTCGGTTTGATCGAATACCGCGAAGACAACGGCGTATCGCGTTATGACGGTTTTGAAACGACGCTCGATAAACGATTTTCCAACGGCTACACCGTGCGCGCCGTTTATACTTTGTCGCAATCGAAAGATAATTCCGGTGAGCATTTAACGAGCGGCGGTTCGAATTCACTGCCCGATAACTCCCGCAATCTGTCAAATTGGTATGGACCCTCGGATTTCGATGTCCGGCACCGGTTTGTCGTCAACGGTATCTGGGAATTACCGTTCGGCAATGGCAAACAATTTTTCAAAAGCGGAATCAGCGGGGCAATTTTGGGCGGTTGGGATTTGACGGGAAGTCTCAATGTCCGTTCGGGCAGACCATTTACCGTGACGCAGTCGGGCGATCCTCTCAAACTCGGTTCGCTTTCAACCGAACTTGCCGATTTAGTCGGCGACCCGAATGTGACGAATCAAACGGTTGATAATTTTTTTAATACGGCGGCATTTGCGCTATTAACCGGCAGCACGACGCGTTTTGGTTTACAGCCGCGCAATGCGCTGCGCGGACCCGGATTCGCTTCGCTTGATATGGCCGTTCATCGTCGTTTTAATCTGGGCCGCGAAAACACGAATCTTGAATTCCGCTGGGAAGTTTTTAATGTCCTTAATCACGCCAATTTCGGACTTCCGAATCGAACGATCAACGGCGGTGGTTTCGGCACCATCACAACTTTGCAAGGCGACCCGCGCATTATGCAGTTTGCGTTGCGATTTAGCTTTTAATCAACCATCCGGCTGCTGATTTCGGAGGAGCGGAAAACCAAAATCCGCTTCTCCAATATTAATTTTCAGATATGTTAAAACTTGCCGCTTTTTTAATTTTGTTGTCGGCAGCGGTTTTCGCCCAATCATTTTCTTTCAAGAAAACCGTTTCGATTCCCGCGCTCAAGGAAGGCGCGAGCCGTTATTTTTATATGGATTTTGAGGTGCCCGCCAAGACCAAAAGCCTTACGCTTTCCTACCAGTACGATCAAAAGGACGGCGCAAATGTTTTGGACCTTGGCGTTTTCGATGCGCTTTTTGACGGCTCGGAAACAAATACACGCGGCTTTCGCGGCTGGAGCGGCGGTCGTCGAAACACAATCTATATCGCCGAAAATTCAGCCTCGAACGGTTACCTCGCCGGGGAACTTCGGCCAGGTGTCTGGCGCGTAATTTTAGGACTTTACAAAATCGCTCCGGAAGGTGTTGAAGTAACCGTGAAGGTCAAATTCAACGAAATTGATACGGCTGCCGAAGCCGAGCTGAAAAGCGAAAAAAACAAAACTTTCGATTTCCCAAAAAGCCAAAGAATCGCGCCCGCGACGGCAAATGGTTACACCTGGTTTCGCGGCGATCTGCACACGCACACTTTTTACAGCGACGGAAATTGGACGGTGAAAGGCTTGCTCGATTTTGCCGAAACCAATAATCTGGATTTCATCGGTATCACCGACCACAATACTTGCGCCCATCACAAAGAGATCGACGCGCTCGCCCCGAATTACAAAAATCTGCTTGTTTTGCGGAGCGAAGAGGTAACGACTTACGGCGGACATTTTAACGTTTGGGGTTTGCCCAAAAATACGCTGGTTGATTTTCGCGTGATGCCGACCGACAGAAACCGATTACAATCAATTGTTGACGGCGTTCACCGGCTCGGACTGATCGCCTCGCTTAATCATCCGACTGCGCTTTGCGGCGGATGTAGCTGGAGTTACGGCGATTGGCAGATGATGGATTCGGTTGAAATCTGGAACGGCGCGTGGGATTTTCAGGATGAAAATGCTTTGAAAAAATGGGACGAACTTTTGCAGACCGGGCAGCACTTGACGGCAATCGGTTCAAGTGATACCCATCGCCCGCCTTCGGAACCGAGTAATTATGCGACCAATCTTTCCGCCGGAACACCGACATCGCATGTCGGTTTGAAAAAATTGACCCAAACCGAGCTTTTCGCCGCAATCAAAAATGGTCGGGTCTGGATCAGTGATAAACCCGCTGACGATAGTTTGGAATTTTCCGCTTTCGACGAAACGAAACGATATAATATCGGCGAAACAGTGCCGGTTTCAGACAAAAAAATTCAACTTGACTGGCGTGCAAAAAACTTTCCCCGCGGCGCGATTGTTTCTATCATTTCAAATGGACAGGTTTTGCAAACCGATAAAATCGAGAATGCGGAATACGCCCTGACGAAAGTCTTTAATATCGAAAAAGATTTATATTTCCGTTTGGAAATCAGAAGCGTCAGCGGCGCGATGCTGGCCTTTACCAATCCGATTTACGTTGAGAAAAAATGAAGAATTTTTTTTGGATAATAGTGTTAAATATGCTTTTGACGCTCGGGATTTTCGCGCAGTGCGAAACCGCGCCGACGATTGAAACAACCGGCAAAATCTTAAAGGAATTAAAATTAAAGAAAGCCAACTCTAATTCTGCCGAAGCCGAAATCGGTTTATTTGTAAGGGCGAGTGTGAAAGGCGCCTCGTGGCAAAAAAAAGGAGCCGAAGCAGCGGTTTTAACCGTCTTTGTTGACGGAAAATATAACCAGGACGCGATTCTCTTTGCGGGCGAAAAGGTTTTTGAATATCAAATGCTGCTCGGAAAATATAATTTCTATGAGCATCAAATCACGATTGTTCTAAATAAAGCGCATTCCGCGCCAAATGCCGGAAAAGTTACAATTCACGCGGTTTTTTCGACTGTTTTTGAAGATGTAATCGCCGCCGCCAAAACTGCCGGCCGATCTGTTCCGGCATATATCGCCACAGTAAATGCTCCGCTAATTTATTTGCGCCGCGAGACGATTGATAAATTTTCGGATATTCCGCTTTTAACTTATTATGAAATTTTTGACGAACCGGAAAAGGTCAAAAAAATTCGTTATACAACGATCTTTACCAACGAAGACGGCGGCACGCAATCTGCCGCACTGATGGCGCGGTGGGGACGAATGACCGATATTGAATGGGTTTACGAGATTCGGGTTCGCGAATCGGGCGAAATTATATCGGAAATTTATCAGGGCGCAAATCACGAAACAAAAGATTTTAAGGGTCGCCGATTGGGCTCGCATCCATTAATTTTAGATGCGACCGTCAACAATAATTTTGCCGATTCGGGTTGTTCGGCGCTGCGCGTTTCGGCAACACTCGTCGAGGCTGATTTATCGGGCCGCTCGCGCGAAACAGAAATGGAAGCATTTCCGTGGATTTATCGAATAATGGCGGAAGAAGCGATTCGTGAAGGGCGCGTGAACCGGGAAAAACTCGATGCCAATACGATTGCCGACCCGCGCGAATATTTATATGCGGAAATTTACGGCGAACTGAAAAACGCGGCAATTGCGCTTGAAGCCGAGAGGCCGGACGGAAGAACAATTTCTTCCGATTCGGGAAACAACTGGTGGCGAATGAATCGCAGCGGTTTTGTCCGCATCGCACTTCGTTTGGGGCCGGAATTTTCAAATCGGCTGCCGTCCGCGCTCGCGCTCCGCTGTTATGCTGTTTCAGCCGCAGCAGCGGATCAGGAAAGTTCTTGTGAAAATATCAATCTGATCAAGGTCGTCCGTCTCGATCAAAACTATTTTCCGCAAGAGATAAAAATCGAAGCGAAACCGCAAAACATAAAGTTCGGCGAAACCATTGTTTTTGTAATGCCGCCGGGTAAAAAAAGTTAGCGGAACAAAAACTTTGGATTATCGGACGGCTTTACGCCGTTACTGACGTGGCGACCAAAGATGCCGTTACCGCGTTCATCGAAGGCACTGGCAATTGATGAAGCGGAAGCGGCTAGACTGTTTTCGCAATGAATAGAAAAACATATTCCGAAGACCATTCCGATGAGCAATGACAATTGCTCGAACATTTGCCGCGACCGCCTGTGATGTTGATAAATAATGAAACGCGGCGGATTCGATGTTTAATTTATTAAAAAACTCCGCGGTTGATTTTTCAAACGGGTCTTCTCAAATGTTGAAAACATTCCTCCGAAAGGAATCAACTATTTTTCTTTTATCAAGTGATATTGATTGATTGCGGGATTTTCGATCTTCTGAACTTTTCCGCTTGACCAGTGGATCTCAATTGATTGAACGGCATTCGTCGCGCCGATTCCGAAAACAACGCGCAAATCGTTGGCGGAAAGATAACTGCCCGCGCCGCTAACCTCCAAAGTCTGTTTTTTCCCATTTTTGTCGGCGACGATTATTTTCGAACCTTCGCCGTGCGGTGCGCTTTTTTCGCCGCCGCGCAAATCAATTCCGAGCCAATTATTTTTCGTGCCGTTGTTGCGTAAAATGACGGGAACACCGTCGTTTTGAGCAATTACAACGTCAATGTCGCCATCGTTGTCCAAATCACCGACCGCCATTCCGCGCGCTGCAAAATTTTTCTGAAAAACATCGCCCGCAGAAAACGAAACATCTTGAAATCCCTTTTCGGTGTTGCGCATCAGCAGCGGCGATTGTTTGTATTTCAAAAATGAGGTCGTTTTTTCAATCGTATCGAGAACGTGACTCTGCGCAACAAAAATATCGCGCCGGCCGTCGTTGTCGGCATCAATAAATTTGATTCCCCAGCCCGAACCCAAAATAGTAATTTGCGCGACCCCGCTCGTTTGCGTGACATAATCAAAAAGCCAGTCGCCGTCGTTTCGGTAAAGCGGATAAGTTTCATTCGAGAGCGCGGTGATAACCACATCCGGGCGGCCGTCGCCGTCGTAATCGGCGGCATCCACGCCCATTCCGGCGAATCGCCCGCCTTTATCGTTAAAAGCAATTCCGGCGGAGAGTGCGGTTTCTTCAAAAGTGCCGTCCGTTTTATTGCGAAAAAGCAATTGATCGGCGTTGTCGTTGGCGACGAAAACGTCTGTCCGGCCATCGCCGTCAAAATCGGCAAACGCGACGCCTAAACCTTTTCCTTTTGAATCGGCGATCTTCGATTTGAGGCTCACATCTTCAAAAGTGCCGTCCGCTTTTTGATGCAGTAAGACATTGGCGACAGCTTTGAAATTATCCGGATGGCAGTAAGCGCGGTAACCGGGTCGCGTATCGCCGCAGAAGATTTTGCCAATCTCAAAATCCCATTCGGCGTAGCGGGCGACGAAAATATCGAGCCGCCCGTCATTATCGTAATCGAAAAATCCGGCGGAAGTCGCGACGCCGTCCAGATTGATCCCGAGTTTTTTGGTAACATCCGTAAAACTTCCGTCGCCGTTGTTCCGGTAAAGCGTAGCGCCGCCGTAGCGCGTGACGAACAGATCGGAAAAGCCGTCGCGGTCATAATCGCCGACCGCCACGCCGAAATCGTAACCCGCGCCCTGTAATCCGGCTTTTTCGGTGACATCTTCAAAAGTGCCGTCTTTTTTTTGTCGGTAAAGCCGGTTCCAATATTTTTTGTCGTTCTTTTCGGGCAGCGCGTTTTTCGGCATATTTTCTTTGAGCAAGGCACCGTTGGTAAAAAAAATGTCGAGCAATCCGTCATTGTCAAAATCAATCAACGCCACGCCGCCGCTCATGGTTTCGATCAGATATTTGAGTGATGTCGGCGAGGCGGAATGACGAAAATCAATTTTCGTCAGCGCCGTAATGTCAGTAAAAGTAACGGGCGAAGGAAACTGCGGCGCGGTTGTCGCAGGACGTTTTATTTCTCCGGTGTCATAGGATTTTCCGGTTAGCGGCGGTTTTTGGGTTTCATCTTGCGCGAAAATCGAAGCGGTTAAAATCAGCAGCAATAATGCAGATTCTATTTTTGTAAAACTCATATTTAAAATTTCCGAAACCAGAGCCGATTCGAGATTGATAGATGGCAAAAAAAGTCCAACAAACTTTCAGTTTATTGCCCGTGATCGCAATTGGCAAACCGAAAGTTCGCCAGACATTCCTGCAAAATCTGCTCTAATAAATCTATGCCGCCGGTTAAAATAATGGAGGTCAGGCCAAGCGCGATAATCCCGAGCATCGAATTTTGCCGCCGCCCGTTGAGCAGATTTTCCGGTGTCAAAAAGACTTCGTATATTTCGTGCATTTTCGGGACTTGTTTCACAGATCATTTTCCTTCGACTCTGATCCAGTCAAAACGCACCCCGGCATTCGCCGTTCGGCCATTGTAAACAAGTGCAATGCGTGCGCCTTCAAGATTGCCGAAACTTATTTTATCGCCGACCTGCATCCAACTTTTTCCGTCCGTGCTGTAAGCAAAATCAAAAACTTCTCCGACTGCGGCTCGCACGCGCAGTTGCAGTGCCGTGGTGTTTTTCGGCAAAGTGATGTTTCCCGCGTCCGTTTGTTTCCCGCCCTCACGCCGCCAGGTGAAGATTTTCCCGTTTCCCAAACTGATGCCGACGGCATTATCGCGCCAGCTGTAAACGGACATTCCGGCAAATTCATCGGCGGCTATTTTTTCAAAATCAACCCGTGTTGTCGCCGTATAATCGCCCGCAACGGTGCGTTCGGTGACGACGATTTCCGGCATTTTCTCATTTAAGAGTTGTTTTTCAGTCGGCGCCAGCACTAGAAAACCTTCGGTCAAACGAGTCGTGTGATCATTAAAAATCATTTGATTCCAGAAGGGCGCGAGCACACTTTCGTTAAATTCGTCGGTTAATCCGCTGAAAATTGATTGCTGTTTGGTCAGCTTAAACGGCGCGGCAGCGGTTTTTGAGGGACCGCTTGCGCCGTTAATTGTCGCCCAGCCGTTTTCAAATTTTACTTCATCAAGCAGTGCTTCGCGTCCGATGTTAAAGCCTTCCGAGCCTTTTCGATAAGCGTGATAGAGCAGGAAATCGCGTCCGTCCGGCGTCGAAACGAGGCTCCCGTGTCCCGGACACTGCCACGTTTCATTTGCCGCCAGAATCGGATTCGCCGGATTTTTTTCCCATTTTCCCAGTAAAGTTTTTGACCGCGCCACGCCGAGCGCGTAATCGCACGACCGACCGCAGCAGGCACTGCCCGAATAAAAAAGATAAAACCAGCCGTTGCGGCGCAAAATGTAAGCGCCTTCGACAACATTTTTTTCCCAAACCGCATCGTTGCGGAAAAGTTTCGTCGGTTTTCCGGTCAGGTGCGTGCCTTTTTCGTCCAAACCCTGCGCGTAAAGCCACGTCGGTTTTTGGCGGTCGTTGCCGTCTTCTTTCCAGATCAAAAACGGCTGACCGTTTTCGTCGCGCGTGAAAGCCGGGTCAAGCGAACCCATTTCCTGACAAACCAGTGGTCCTTGATCACGCCACTCGCCGTCCGCCTTTTCAGCAATTGCCACGGCGACGCACAAAGTTCCGCGTTTGCCCTTTCCTTCATCGCGCCGCGCCGTGTAATAAACAAAAAACCGGCCTTTGTCGGCAACGATTTCCGGTGCCCAAAAATCGCCTTTGGCCCACGCCGGTTTATCGTTGAAAACGGCGCCGATGATTTTCCAGTTGACCAAATCCTTTGAATGAAGAATCGGGAACTGCGGCGACCAGCCGCCGGTCGTCGCGGTCGCATAAAAATCTTCGCCAACGCGGATCACCGACGGATCGGGAAAATCGCCGGGAATGACAGGATTATTGTAGGTTTGGGCGGAAGTTCCCAAGCCGAAAACCAGGATTATTAACCACAATTTTGCACAGCTAATCGCCGGTAGCTTTTTTATAAAGCTTTGCTTCAATTTCTGCGCAACTTGGAAAATCCGGGGTTTCATTTTTTGAATCATTCCTTCGGGTAACTTATCAAGTAGTTAAATTATCAAGCTAAAATAATTTGCAGCCGCGTCACCGAAGCAGGCGCGAAACGAAATTTGAGCGGTGATTTAACATCAAACTTTTCGTCGCGCGGCACCACGGCATTCGGATTTTCAAAAGTATTGTGCGCGTGAATCTCGCCGGAGAGAACGCGTGCCGTGCCGCTCACGGCCTTCGCGCCGACCAAGTTTATTTCCGCTTCATGCGCTTCGGAAATATGCGGATTTGAAACGGTTAAAGTCAGCGTTTTGCCGGTCAGGGAAGCCGCCCCGGCGAGTCCGACAAGCGTTGACGGCTGATTGTTGCGCGAATAGGAAATCGGTTCGGCAAAAAATTCCGCGCGGACGGCTTGCGCGCCCATATGCGGCAGGTGCATTTCAAAAACGTGATAATTCGGCGTTACCGTAAATTTATCTTCATATGCTAAAAATAGCGAATGCAGACAATTAACGAGCTGGGCGGCGTTTGCCATCGCCACTTTGTCGGCATTGCGAATAAAAGTATCGAGCGTGATGCCGGAAACGAGCGCATCCCGCATCGCAACTTGCTGACTTAACAAATAGTTGTCGCCGACTTCCGTTCCCGAACGATGCCACGAACCCCATTCGTCAACAATGCATTTCGTTTTGTGGGCGCGGTCGTATTCGCCCATAATCCGCCAGTTTTCGCGTAGCAGTCCGTCCATTTTGTTCGATTCCTGAAGCAGATTATAATACTGTTCATTGTCGAATTTGAGGGCGTCGGATTTGCCTTCGACCCAATCGTCCGTCCGTCCGCCCGAAGCATTCCACGTGTAGTAATGAATTGACCAGCCATACATCCGGTCGAAAACCCAATTGCCTTTTTCCGCCGATTTGGCAAAAAAACCGCGCGTCCAGCTGTAATCTTCGCCATTCGCGCCCGAAGCGATAAATTTGAGCGGCAAGCCGTAATTCGGCACGCTCGATGTAAAACGCCGGAATTCTTCAGCGTATTCTTCGGGCAGAAAATCACCGCCGCAGCCCCACGCTTCGTTGCCAACTCCCCAATATTCCACACCGAACGGCTGACTACTGCCCATTTCGCCGGTCGCCCGCATTTTTGCGCCCGAAGTCGCCCCGGCGGGTGAATTACAATATTCGACCCACTCGTAAAAATCGTTCGCGCCCAAACCGCGTAAGTTAGCCGCCAGGTAAGGTTTCGCGCCGATCATTTGCGTAAATTTGACAAATTCGTTCGTGCCGAAGGTATTCGGCTCAAAACGCCCCGGAGAGTTTGTTTGCTGCTTCATCGCCGGATCGTTGTTCCAGAAATTCGTCCGCGTCGGGCGATTGGCGCGCGCACCCACCCCGTCGCGCCAGTTATAGGAATCGGCAAAGCAACCGCCCGGATAACGTGCGTTCGGCGGTTTTATTTTCTTCAGGGCATCCACCAAATCGGCGCGGAGACCGTTGTAATTTCGCACCTTTGATTTCTCGCCGACCCAGATTCCGTCATAAACTACGCCGCCGAGATGTTCGACGAAATGCCCGTAAAGATTCGGATTGATCGTGCCGATTTTTTCGTCGAGCAAAATCTCGATCCGCGCCGCGCCCGACCGCGAAGTCTGCGTCAAACCACTTTTACCCAATAAAGCCAGAGCCGCCGTGCCGCCGAGTGCGCCCATTAAAAAATCTCGTCGTTTGATTCCCATAATTTTTATCCCGCTGTCCCGTCAAATTTCATTATTTTGTCGGTTTATTTCGATGTTAGTTTGTTTTGCCGTTTTGATTTTTCGCGCCCGCCATCGCGCTGATGAGCGCGTTCCTGATACCTGTTTTCGGCGACCGTGGTCTGATAATTGAGCGCCATCGGCAGCAATGAATCCGTCGTTATAATCAGTGCGCCGGTTAAATTGACTTGGCCCGGAGCGCGAAAAGATCGGGGATGTTCGCCCCGCCATAATTTCTTGAATTTATGCGCCAGACGGTCGGTCGAGATCATTTTTTCTTTGCTGTTTATCATTCCGAAAAGCTATCTTATTGCTGCTTGTCTGAAAGGAAGGGTCGCGCCGTTGATTCACGAATCACAAGCGTCGTTTCAACGAGCACTTCCGTCCCGAATTCGGTTTCGCCGTTTATCAATTCATAAAGAGATTTAAAGGCTGATTCGCCAACTTTGACGCGTGAAATATTAACGGTCGTCAGCGGCGGATCGGTTGATTCAGCCAGCACAATATCATCGAAACCGATCAGCGAAATATCTTGCGGCACGCGCAAACCGTGGGTTCTCAACGCCTGAAGCGCCCCGATGGCCGTCAAATCGTTGGAAGCGAGGACGGCGGTCGGTCGCTCTTTCAATTCGAGCAGCCGGTTCATCGCCGCTTTTCCGCCGCTGATTTTATGATTGCCGGTCGTCACCAATTCTTTTTTTTCAATGATCCCCTTCTGACGCAAAAACTTGAGAAACGCTGAACGCCTGATTTTTGCCGACTTCAAATCGAGCGGACCACTGATAAATCCGATGCGGCAATGACCCAGTTCGAGCAGATGATTGACGGCTTCGCTGATGCCTTGCTCGTAGTCGATCCGAATATTACTGATATTTTCCTGAATTTCGCCGGTATCGAGAAACACGATCGGGATGCCGCGCGTTGAAAGCTCGTCAATCAGCGACTGATCCATTTCCGAAGTCATTACCGCCACGCCGTCAACGCGGCGCTCAATTAGCCGCCGGACGCGCATTGCCGTGCGCGCCGGGTCATAATTGGTGTTCGCTGTGATAATTTCATAACCTTTTTCGACGGCACATTCTTCAAAACTTTTGACCAGTTCGGGGAAAAACGGGTTGACAATATCCGAAACGATTAAACCGAGCAGAAGACTGCGCCCGGATGCCAGACCGCGTGCAGTGATGTTCGGATAATAGCCGAGTTCTTCGATTGCCGCCCACACTTTCTTCGCCGTTTCCGGACTGATATACGACGTTTTGTTAATCAATCTCGAAACCGTCGCGGTCGAAACCTTTGCGTGTTCGGCAACTTTTTTAATGTTCATATCGGATTATCCGCGCAAAACATAGTTTCAGTTAAAATTGAATATTTAACTTTGAACCCAATTTCCATTTATTTCTGACATCAACCTTCACATTGCCGGAGAAGGCGAGTTTATTTTTGCTCCGGCGTGATGATGCTGACCGATTCCCATTCGTCTTTGGACGTGCCGAAACCGTAAAGCATCACGCGAAAAGTGGCGGGCAGATTTTTGATTTTTTTCTGCAAACCAACTTCGCCGTTAAGCATAAAAAAATAATCGTCGCCGCGCCGCCCGATGCCGAGTGTCGGCGATTTTTCTTTGGTGCCGAGATTCTTGCCATCGAGCCGCTCGCTTTTGCCGTCGCGGATCAGCCACGCTTCAAAGGTTCCTTCGGTCGTCAACAACCACTCGAGGCGGTTGATTCCGGTGTTATCGAACATTATCGCCAAAATCGCATTACCGGTCGGCGTTCCCGAAGCATCGCTCAAACCGGCGGAAACTTTGGCGATTTTCGCGCTGACGATGAACTTTTCCGCCGTGAACGACTGGACACTCCGCACGCCGGCGCGTGAGCCGTTCGCGCCGCTCGTCTGTAATTTGCCGTTTTCGACCTTGATTTTGCCGCCGCCTTCGAGTGAATACTGCTCCCATTTTTTTGCGTCGAGCGCCGCGCCCTCAAACTCTTCCTTAACTTCGGTCAACGCCGGCGGAGTCGGTGTGGGTTTTGTCATCTGTTCCTGCGCCGCGCAGAAAAATGTTCCGCCGAGAATTAAAATCAAACTGTTTATTATTTTCGCTGCTTTCATAATTACCTCTTTTTCGTCAATAATTTTTGAAAATAAACTCTGCTCAAATTACTTTTCGCCTGAAGGTTCCGGCAAAATTTTCCCCGCCGGCTGCGGGCGTCCGAAATTCGGTGTGCCGTCCGTGTTCCAGCTAAATTTCTGCGCCCGCGCGACCCGTCCGCGATAAGTGTATTCGCCTGACTGCTTGCCGTGATAAACGAGCCAATCTTCGCGTCCGTCGGGCGATTTGAAAAATCCGTTGTGTCCGGGACCGAAAACATTGCCGTCCGCACCTGAAACCTTTGAAAAAACGGCTTGCGGCGATTTTTTCCACGATTGAGGATTCAAAACATCTCTGCCGGAAAGCGTCAGCATTCCGAGCGCGTAATCGGGCGTTCCCGTATCGGACGCCGAATAAACGAGAAAAGTTTTGCCGCCGTGCTGCAAGATTTCCGGTGCTTCGTTAATCGGATAACGAACGCGTTCCCAATCAAAATCGGCTTGCGAAAGTAAAACACGCTCGCCTGAAATCATCCACGGATTGCTCATCGGAGCGATGTAAATTCCGTTTCCGTTTTTTGGGACGTGTCCGCACCAAAGCATAAAAAACGCGCCCGTTTGATCACGGAAAACCGTTGCATCAATTGCCCAATCGTCATTTTTCTCATCAAATACGCGGGCTTTGAAATCGTATTCGCTCCACGGATCGTCGCGGCGGCTTTCCGCTGCATAAATGCGGTGATTTTCGTCCGTGCCGTCCGACGCGGTAAAATACAAATACCAGCGTTGGCCGAAATGGTGAATTTCCGGGGCCCAGATTTGGCGGCTTCGCAAACCTGTTTTCGGTGCTTCGTAAATCTTCTTTTTCTCGCTTGCGGCAAAATTCGCGAGCGTTTTTGCACGCCACAGCCAAACTCCGCCATCGGGATCGAGCGTCGCCGTCAAATAATAAAAACCATCCTGATAGAACATCCACGGATCAGCTGAATCCTGCGTTGTGACGAGCGGATTCGTAAATGTTCCGCCCGCTTTTTTTGACTGTTTCGACTGCGCCGCCGCTAAAATTGAAACCGATAAACTCAGGATTAATGCCGCCGCAATTTTCCCTGTAATAATTTTCAGGAAAGTTTTCATTCACCATTTACCGTTGGTCATTTACCGCTAAAACTTATTTCGCCGCACTCATCGCTTTGCTTTTGCCGGTCAATTCCATAATCAGATTGACTTCTTCCTGCAGATAGGGCGTGCCGTCAATCCGGAAAACTTCATGAAACCAGATTTTCGGCTCGCGTCCGACGTAGGGTTTTTCCCACGAATCCCACGGCAGAAAAGTCTGCGATTTGCCCCCGACAAGTCCCCAGTTAATTGCCGCAACTTTGTATTTTTTGGCGACGGGAAGCGAATTTTGAAAAGTCGAATTATTGCCTCGCGCCATATATTCGGTGCAGAGGATCGGGCGCTGGTAACGCTCGAGCCATTTGATTCGCTTCTCGAACTCTTCGCCCGAATCGTAGTTGTGAAAGGTCATGATGTCGGAATTTTCGAGTTGAATTTTCTGCGTCGCGTCGAGCTTGTCATCCGCTGAATAATCGCCTTTCCAGACGGCCGAGGTGAGCGGCTGCGACGGATTGGCCGAACGCGCCCATTGAAATGCCTGCGGCAGCAGTTTATTGACGAGTTCGACTTTGTTGATCGGTTCGCTCGCGCCGTATGAACTGCCGTTCGTATTGTCGGGTTCGTTCCAAACGTCCCACGCCAAAATGCGCCGGTCGTTTTTGAACGCTCCGACCAATCCTTTGACATACGCTTCAAGGCGCGGATACTGTGCCGGATCGGTCAAGCCGACGGCGCCCGGAGACTGCACCCAACCGGAATTATGAATGCCCGGACGCGGTTCGCGCTGCCGGCCGAGCGCGGGATACGGGTCCCAACACGAATCGAAAATCACGAAAACCGGTTTGATTTTATGTTTGTCGGCAATGGTCAGAAATTCGTTCAAACGCTTGGTAAAACCCACCGAATCCTGTTTCCACAAAAGATCGTGCAGATAAACGCGCATCGTGTTCATCCCGATTTTTTCCGCCCAGCCGAGTTCGAGATCAATGCGCTGCGGATCGAATGAATCGGCCTGCCACATTTCAAGCTCGTTGATCGCGGTCGCCGGATTAAAATTTGCGCCGACCAGAAACGGTTGATTTTTATACCAATCGTTCGCCTTCTGCGCCGTCCATTTCTGCTGCGCCCAACCACTCACGGCGAGACTGCACAAAAGCATGATGATCGCCGTTAATCGCCAAATTCGCTGCCTTTTGAATATCATATATCTTACGTTTCCTTTCAAACTCCGAAATCCGCCAGAAGTTAAGTCCGTATTTTTCTCTCAGACTCTTGCCCCGTTTGAGTTCCGGTAATAATTTGATGACTAAAATTTAACATCAGCCAAACGGCGCACTGTTTCGCGCAAATCAACGTCGGATTTTGTTTTTTGTGATTCGCTTAGTTCCTTAAATTTCGCGAGTGCCGCGTCGGTTTCTTTTTTAAGTTTGAGACGGGCGTAAACGCGACCGAGCAGATAATAGGCTTCCGCCGATTCGGGGTTTTGGCGCACGACTTCGCTCAGTTCGACAACGGCTTCCGTCCAGCGCTGCATCCGCACATAAAGTTTGCCAAGCGTCAAATGAGCCGGCAGAAAATCGGCGGCGAACGCGATTGACTTTTTTAATTCGGCTTCGATCCGCACTGGATCGCCGTCGGTTTGCTGAAGCAGCGCATCAGCGATCAATTGGTGAACGACCGCCAAACCCGGATCGTTTGCAAGCGCCTTTTCATACAATTTTACCGCTTCCTGATACTCGCCGACTTGGGCCCGCGCCAGTCCGAGATAAGCATAAGCCTGGGCGAATTTCGAATCCAGCGCAATCGCTTTGGTGATTGATTGGGCGGCTTCAAAATTCTTATTATCCTTCAGGTCGGCAATGCCGCGGGCAAGCCACAAACGCGGCGAATTCGGAAAGGTTTTTAATGCTTCATCGAGCCGAATAACTGCGGCAGCGGGGGCATCGGCGTTGGTCAGCAGCAGTCCGTATTGAAAACGATAATTTTCCGAATCAGGCTTTAAACCAATGGCGAGGCGCATCGCCGGAATTGCATTTTCGTAATGTCCGCTTTTCTCGTAAACGACGGCCAGTAAAGAATAAATTCCGGCCGTCGCCTGTTTTCGGACGACTGCCGTTTCGAGCAGCAGACCGGCAGATTTGATGTCGCCACGCGCCAGATAAACCCGTCCCAAAAGGATAGTAGCATCGCTGTTGGTCGAATCAGCGGCGATGGCCGCCTTCAATTCCGTTTCCGCTTCGCCGAATAACCCGGCTTCAAAAAGCGCGCCTCCAAGTTCGGCGCGATTCGCCGCGGCGTTCGAATCGGCACTGGCATTCGCTGTCTGTCCGGCGTAAATTTGATAATGTTTAGCTGCCTGCGCGGTGTTTTTGAGCCGCAGCGCAATGACGATTAACGAGCGTTCGACCGTCGCATCAGAAATCAAAGCGGCGGCCCGCTCAAACAGACCGAACGAAGCGCGCAGGCTTTCCGGCGTATTTTCGATATACCGAATTTGCGCGAGATTGACGATCGCATTCGGCTGCTTCGCGTCAATTTTCAAAGATGCCTCAAATTCCGCCGCCGCCTCACGCTGACGGTTGTTTTTTAGTAAAATAGCACCGTAATTATTCCGTACCGAGGCCGATTTCGGTGATAACCTCGCCGCTTTCGCAAAATGAATTTCCGCGTTTTTGAAATCACCTGCGCCGTCGTCCAGAATTCCGAGATATTGATGTGCTTCCGGGTCGTTCGGGTTCGCTTTTAGGGCGCTTTCAAGCAACGAGCGAGCATTTATCAAATCACCGTTCTGAAAGGCTTCGATGCCTTGCTTGATCAAAATACTACTGCTTTTCTGTGATTGTGAGAGTTGTGAACTGTTTTTAGACGCCTGGGCCTGCAAATTCATCCCGCTCAAAACGGCGAAAATGAATCCTGACACAATTAATCGCATCGAAAACGTCAAATACATAACCTGCCAAACCTAAATTCTCAGTAAAACGGGCGGTATCAAATAAGATTATTATTTAATCACCGCCCGTTTAACGTTACCTTTCCTAGAATACAAATCGCGCTCCGAGTTGGATTCGACGCGGTTGACCGATATCGGAGAAATAGCCCGAATTTCCGAAAATACTGATGTTATCAAAATTGGATTCCGGACCCGAAGGACGACTGCGGTTCAACAAGTTGAAAAATTCAGCTCTGATCTCAAAATAAGTCGTTTCCGTGATCCGCGTCTTCTTGATAATACTAAAATCCTCAGTGAAAAACGGTTTCGTTCTCAGATTATTATAAGTCGGTGCCGCCGTTCCCAAAAAGCGGGAAGGATTAGCGTAATAGGCCGCATATTCAGGACTTCCGATTGCTGCATTGGTGCCGTTATAGGGAGCCGGGGCAACAAAAGCGGCCGGATTTAGATAACGGAAAGAGGTGCTATCGCCCTGCACCGTTCCGTTCAAGTAAAACGGTTGTCCGGTTATATTCGGACGCAAATTGCCACCGGAGCCGAGCAAATCAAGGAAATCACGCCGTCCGCCGGCGATAAACACCGTAATCGGCGTGCCGGAACGATAGCGCTGAATGCCGCTCACCTGCCAGCCGCCGGCGAGGCGGTTAACCCAGGGATTTTTGTTCAGATAAGGCTTGCCTTTGCCAAAGGGAAATTCGATCAAGTAGTTGACGACAAAGTTGTGCGGTACGTCATCCGGCGAAATCGAGCGCAGCGATCGGCGGTCACCGGGATCTTGGAGCACGCCGGTCAGTGCCGAACCACCGTACAAATCACTCGCCGCGTCGGTAATTAATTTCGAAAAGGTATATGACGCGCCAAACTGTATTCCGTTGGTAAATCGTCGCTGGACATCAACTTTGAAAGCGTTATAAAAACTTTGTCCCTGACTTTCAAGCCGATTGTTGAGCGGTCCGTATTGCGGAAACGGACGAAGTGCCTGAGCCACTGAACCGCCTCCGAGAATTCCGACATTTCCAACCTGATTGTTAAATCCGGGATAAACTGCATCTGGACTTGCGGGCAGCGGAAACCCGACGCTCGCCGCATATGTGCGGTCGGCCGGCGTGACATCAGCCAGTCTTTTCCTTAATAATTGTTCGCCAAGTTTCAAAGCATTGAGCGGCAGCGCATTGAGCGGATTAAAGCTCGACCGAAGCCGCGTTCCGCGATTGCCGATATAACTTAAAGAAACGGCAAAGTTATAAGGCAATTGGCGCTGGAAATTAAGATCATACTGTATGACGCGGCCGAGTTTGAAATTCTGGTCGTAATAATCCTGCGTAATTCCCAGATCGCCGATGAATTGACTGTTTGGATTGACTGTCGGAAGCGGAACGTAGGTGTCGAGCGTAATTCCCGCATCAAATCCGAAGTTGATCGGTGTGCTAGCCGAATTGTAGCCGAGCAGACCGTCGCCGCCGTTGCCGTAAAAGACCGGCGAGTAATAAATCCCGAATCCGCCGCGCACCACGGTTTTTTGATTGACCGCATATGCGAAACCTAAGCGCGGGCCGAAATCCTTGCGGTCGGATTTGACCAGTCCGCGATACTTGGCTTGCAGACCGCCCTGACCGCCCGCGCCGATAATCGCGCCGAGCCGGCCGCCGATTGCCGAATTCGGTGTCGTTGGGCTAAATCCCCGGAAGAAATCCTGCGCTTCGGTGCGCGGAGCGTTGAAATCATAACGAATACCGACATTGAGAGTTAGTTTCGATGTCAGTTTGATATCATCCTGAACGAAACCGGAAGCGAACAGATACTCGTATTTGGGGACGACGCTTTGCCGGCTGTTGAATGAACGGGTTCAGATTGTTTTTCTTTATCAATTTGCT
>JBDTZT010000140.1:0-7620 GCA_040005005.1 Actinomycetota bacterium | reverse complement strand
GGATTAAGATTTGAAACCAATGTCAGACAAAACCGAATTTCAAATCGAGCGCATCGCTTTTTTCAGCGACGCGGTTTTTGCGATTGCCATAACGCTTTTGATTATCGAATTACATCCGCCGGTATTTACAAATACGGAAATAACGAATAACGAAGCTCTCAAAGAATTCTTATTTCACTTTTTACCCGAATTTATCGGTATTGTCATCAGTTTTTTTCTAATTTCGCTTAACTGGCGCAGGCATCATCAGCTTTACGGCATTTTGAATAATTACGATGACAAGTTGATTACACTGAATTTCCTCTCGCTCATCGGTATTATTTTTTTACCGTTCAGCACGGCTTTTCTTTCAAAAAACTGGGAGCATTTCTGGATTCACCCGCTGACCATACCCTTTGTCGTTTACAGTTTAAATAATCTCGCCTGCGCTTTTTTCAATTACCGTCTTTTTCGTTATGCGCTCAATCCTAAAAATGAGCTTTATGCGCCGAACGGTAAACTCGATGCCGAAAGAATAAAACTTGAAGTGATGTTCCCGATTTTTGTTTTTAGCGCGACGACCGTTATCGGTTATTTTAATAGTTTTGCCGGATGCGCCGCTTTCGCGCTCTTTGCCTTTGAGCCGCTCTTTATCAAATTTGTTCTTCAGCGAGGAAAAACCGATGAAACCTAACTACGGCATTGACGCTCTGCCCGTTGTCAGAAATCTGCTGGCAATTGGCGTGGTCCTGCTCATTACGGGAATTCTGGCCGTCACCGTTGCCCGTGAAACTTTTCTGTTTAATCTGAAGTTTATGTTTTTGTCTCCGGCTGTTTTTCTGATTATCAGCGGCTTGCTGATGGTTTTGTACGCCAAATTCGGTAAATACCGCCACCGCGACCGGATGCTTAAAATGATCAGCTGGCGCGGCGACGAACAGGTTTTAGATATCGGAACCGGCCGCGGATTATTGATGATCGGCGCGGCGAAAAAATTAAATTCCGGTAAATCTTACGGTATTGACATCTGGAACGCGGAAGATTTATCAGGCAACAAACTCGAAAATACTCTGCAAAACGCTGAGCTCGAAGGCGTTTCCGACAAAATCGAAGTCAAAAACGAAGACGCACGTGAAATGAGTTTTGCGGATGCCAGCTTTGATGTTGTTCTGAGCAATCTCTGCCTCCATAATATTCCCGCTGAGGAAGACCGGAAAAAAGCCTGCCGCGAAATTGTACGGATTTTGAAACCCGACGGCATTGCTTTAATTTCCGACTTTCAAAGCACCAAACTCTACGAAGAAGCTTTTAAAGAATCAGGCCTGAAAACCGTAAGGTCAGCGCCGTATTTTTTTGATACTTTCCCGCCGCTGCGAATTGTCAAAGCGCAGAAATAAATTTATTCAACGCGAATTTTCAGCTTGAAACTTCCGCGCCACGCATCGGCTTTCTGACATTCGAAGACTTCAATTCGATAATCACCGGCTCCGGTCGGCGTAACTTCCTTGCGGTTGTTACACGATGCGTCTGAATCATCAACATCCGCGCCGTTTGGGGCTTTGATATAAACTGTTATGTAGTGACTCGACAAATCGCTCTTGCTTTGTTCGGTTTTCAAAGTCTGCCCGCGCCGAACACGAATCACAAAAACTTTTTTGCTTCGATAGCTGTTCAATGATCCTGAAACAATTAGCTGTTTCGCGCCTTTTTTGAAGGTAATCCGCTGCGCCGTTTGCGCGAAAATATTCGGCAAAGCAACGAATGCAAATAAAATGAAAACAGTTAAAATCAATAATTTCTTTTTCATAAAGCCCTCTGTTTATTGAGTGACAGTTTTATTGGCGGTTGACGAATCTTTCTTAAACGGCATCGGCGGCGGTTCTTCGCCTTCTTTCGGCGGTTCGCGCCCGATGCTTTTGAAAATGTCAATGATCTGATCGTGCATCGCTTTGGCTTCTTTGTCGTCCGGGTTGAGCTTCAAACCTTTCCGAAAATCGCCCAGTGCCGAACGGTACTGCGCCGCCTTGGTTAAGGCAAAAGCACGTTCAAAATAAGCGGCGGCAAGCGTTTCCTTTGCCTTTGCATCCGTCGGTTTTGCTTTGTATTCTTTATCGGCTTTCTCGATTTTCGCCGTCATTTCCGTCACATCAATCGCATTTGACATTGGCGAAGTTAAAGACGAGGTGTTTGCCGAATTCGACGGCAAAGTTTTGTCGGTTTGATGGCTCGAAACCGTCAAACTGTTATTTGGGTTCTGTGTCGCCGGAATATTTGTGCTGCCGTTTGACTGATTTGCGTTTCCGCAACCGGCAAAAATCAGTGCCGATAAACTTAAAATTACAATTTTTTTCATAAAATATTTTGAGTTCAAACCTTAGCCTACAAAATAAAAGCAAGCTAAGTTTAAAGACTGCGCTAAAAATCACTTCTTCTCGATATACGGACGCGCCTGCACGATATAAATTCGTCCGTTCATAATTCCCCATTCGATGTCTTGCTCGACTCCGCCGAACATTCTTTTAATTTGATTGGCAACTTTTACCAGATTGCGGGCGACCAAATCGCTCAAAACACGCCTTTTACTTGTGAACGCAACTTCCGTCAAGCCACCCTTTACGTCTGCGACAAACATCGTTTCTTGATCGGAACGCGTCAAAACCTGCACCGAATTCGATTTCGGCGAAAACAAAATCTGTTCGGGAATCGCTTTTTTCTCGCTCGTTACGCCGACATTATGTCCCCAGGTCGCGCTGATATAAACTGCCCCTTTATTTTCCTTATCGTATGGGTCTTTGGTGATCATCACGCCGCCGTTGTCCATTTTTACGCCCGTTTGAATCAAAACCGCCATATAAGTTTCGGAATGCTCGACAAAATTTCGTTCCCGCGCTTCATATGCTTTGTAATTCCAAACCGAAGCCCAGACAGTTTTGACCGCTTCGATAATTTTTTCGTCTTCGGTCACGTTTTCGACGCTCGAGTAAAGTCCCGCGCCGCTGAAATTGCCCGTGTCTTCGGCGTTTGAAGAACTGCGGACATAAACCGGCTGGGTGCCAAGCGCGGTTTTCCATTTCTCGATAATTTCGGCTTTCAGCTGTTCATCAAATTTTCCGTTCTGAATCGTTGTCCGAAGTTCTTCGAGTTTTTTACGGCGAACCGACGGATTATGCACAAAATCGTTATTATCTCTTAAATCGTCCACGATTTTGCCAAAACCGTTCGATTCCATAAATTGTTTGTAATAGACAAACGGAATGCCAAAACCGTTCGGCACAGCAAAATCTTTCAATTTGTTCAAACGAACAACTTCGCCCAAATTCGCCGCTTTCGACCCGTAAATGATGCTGTCTTTTTTCCGCATTTCGGACAAAGGAGCAAGTTTCGTCACACTTAAATCAGACGGCGGCGATTTGAAATTGTCTTTGCCGTAAACACTCGGAGCTATTTTCGGTCTGTCGTTCAAACATTCCGGCGTGTTGCACGGTTTTATCTTATAATTGGTCAGCGTTGTTTCAAGTTCATACCAACTGCCGTCGTATTTCTTGAAAAGTTCATTCGCATTCTTGATGTAAGCGTTCGGAATATCCCAGCCTTTTGCCAGCAGATTGATGTGTGACAAAGGCGATGAAGGTTTTGAAATAATAATGCCCGCGACGGGCGGCAAATCAAGCGGTAGTTCATTGAGCACGAGAATTTCGTTGTAGCCGATTTCAACCGTGTCGTCGAGTTTGTCAATGACGTGAATTCGCCCCACGCCTTTTGCCGCATTGAGCGCAAGATACTCCTGATTTTTGGAAATTTCATCGGCCGATATTTTCGGAATTTTCAAATCAGCCGACAAGTCTTCCTGCCGGATCGAGTTCGGTTTAAAGGCTACTTCGGTAAAAAATGCTTTATTGATGACATCGTTCGTCAGTTTGATTAAATCGGCGGAAATCAAATCGCCTTCCCAAAATTCAAACGTAAATTTCTGCACCGGAATCTGCCACGCGATGGTGCCGACGATCAGCCGGCGTTTATCGTTGATATAAACTTCTTTGAAAAAATCTTCGCCGCGTTTTAAGGAAAGATATGCCGCGTTCGCAAAATCCTGATGAAACCGGTATTTTTGGGAATTTACGAAATAAATTTTATTTTTGTCCTGGCGGTCAATGATAAACATTTCGTGCGGCAAAGCATAGGGCGTTTTCGCGTTATAAACCCGCGCCATCGTGTCAAAATCGGCTTGCGATTTAATCGCGTTCAAATAACGCTTTGCCGAATCGGGTTTGTTCAGCAAACCTTCCCGGCCACTTTTTGAAGGCGAAGGTTTGCGCGACATTTGCCCGAAAATAAATGTATTTCCAAGCATTATCGTGAAAATTATCAAGCCCAGAGGTTTCAAAAAAGTTTTTATTAACATATCAATTTGTTTCACCGGCTTCTTTTTGATTGGCTTTATACAAAAACCGTTTTCGCAGAGAGTTCGTATCAATTCTATTTTCCAGATGAATGTCTAAATCGCTGATGATTCCGTCTTTTAGATCATAAATCCAGCCGTGAACGCGAAGATTTTGTCCGCGTTCCCAGGCGTCTTGAACGATTGTCGTTTCGCCGACATTCAAGACCTGTTCGACGACGTTTAGCTCGCAAAGTTTGTCTAATTTCTGATCGGCGTCTTCGATTTCCGATAAAATGCTCTCGTAAAGATTTGCCGTGTCCTGAATATGACGCAGCCAGTTATCGATCAAACCGTGCCGTTTGTTTTCGAGCGCCGCCTGCACGCCGCCGCATCCGTAATGTCCGCAAACAATTATATGCTTTACCTGAAGGACTTCAACCGCAAATTGCAAAACCGAAAGACAATTCATATCGGTATGAACAACCAAATTGGCAATATTGCGGTGCACGAAAACCTCGCCCGGCATCAGCCCGACAATATTGCTCGCCGAAACGCGGCTGTCCGAACAACCGATCCAGACATATTCGGGATTTTGCTGTTCGGCGAGTTCGGTAAAAAAATTCGGTAATTGTTCTCTGACCCGTTTTGACCAGATTTTGTTGTTATCGAATAAATGTTTAAGTGTTTTCACAATTTAATCTGTTATTTTAACCCAAGTTGCCAATTATCAAAAAGTAAGAAATTTTGCCCGCAGAACTCGCGAAAAGCACGAAAAAAAATTAAAAAGTTTTCTTTTTTCGTATATTTTGTGTTTTTCGCGGGCAAAAATCTTCTGATACTTCATATTCGGCAACTTAGGTTATCTTAGCCGTTAAAGGCGGTTTCTTCAAAATTTCCTCAATCGCATCACACGCGACCGTGGTGCCGTGTTCAGCGTTGATAATGAGCGCGGCTTCCGTGGCTTTTGTTTTATAATTCTCATCGGAAAGCAGTAAGCGCAATTTTTTCGCAGATGTTTCCGCCGTGTAACTGCTTCGTGAAATGATTTTTGCGACGCCCAATCGTTCACAGCGCGCCGCATTGTCGGGTTGATCATGCGAATACGGCATCACGAGCTGCGGAACTCCGGCACGCAGAACCTGCGCGGTCGTCCCGACTCCGCCTTGATGCACGACCGCCGCGCTGCGCGGAAAAACCTGCGAATAAGGCGCGTAAGGAAAAGCGGCGATTTGCCCTTCGCTCTCGACTCTTGGCTCTCGACTCTCGACTATTTTCGGCGGTTCGTTAAAAATTCCGTAAAGCAAAACGGCGCGTTTACCCAAAATTCGGGCGGCGCGTGCGCTTTCCTCAAAAAAATCGCGTGCATCCATCACCGCCGCGCTTCCGAGAGTGAAAATTATCGGCGGTTCGCCCGCCTCCAAAAACTTTTGTAAGTCTTTATCTATCGCGCCGTAATCGTCTATGCCGTCGTAAAAACAAAAACCGGTCTGCAATGTCGGTTGCGGCCAATCGGGTTGCGGTTTGCCTAAAACCTTTGAAAACATCGCGAGATTCAGCCAATTTGATTTTCCTTCAAAGAGCGGGTTGCGACCTTCGCCCAAACCGATTTCGCGCCGGAATTCGCGGTAATCTGCAAACCACGAATCAATCATCCGCCGCACCAGAGAGAACATTGCACTGTGAAATCTGCTTCCGAGAAAACGAAAATGTCTGAGCCAAATGGCGGTCGGCGGCACAAACGGATCGTGCGCCGAAAGAAACGTGCCGGGTGCAAGCGTCGTCGTCATCCATTTAATTCCGGTTTTTTCGGCAACCGAGGCGGCGGCAAAAACGACTTCGGTCGAAATCATCAAATCGGCATCGCGGACGGCTTCGCTCAAATCGGCATACATCGGGCGCAAGTTCGGCAAAATAAGTTCTCTCAGAAGCAGCTCCGAACCTTTTTTCGCGTCCATCAACTTGCGGGCAAGTTCTTTGTCGTCGGGATCGAGATGCGGGCGCAGCGGGCGAAATTCAAAACCGAGCGTTTCGATTTTTTCGCGGTAAAACTCCATCGTCGCGAAAATTACCGTGTGACCACGTTTTTTAAGTTCGATTCCCAGTGCATTCATCGGATGCATATCGCCGAGCGAGCCGAAAACGGCAAAAACTACTTTCATATTTTCTCTTTGTCGGTGATGCATTTTTCGTCGTGAATTTGTTCGTGGGCAGGCATTTCATTCAAAAGCGATGATTCTGAAATCTCTTCTTCTCTCCTTTTCTCCTCTTCTTCCCTTTCTGCGGCACGTTGGTCTAACCTGACTTTAACCTGAAAACGAACGCTCAAAAAAAACGAAACCGCACCGAAAACCACTGAAACAAAACCCGCGTCCGGGTTGCCTTTCCACAAAAAATAAGCGGCGACTCCGGCCAGAATCACCGCTAAAATTTGAAATAATCTTTCCATGCGTGGTTATTTGGATTTCAATTCTGCCTGAGCAATTTCAATGGCTGATTTCTGTCTGTATTGTTTCTTCCAAAAGTATCTTACCACCAGATAGATTGGTAACGCGATAAACAAAACAAACGGCAAAATTGATATTAGAAAAGTGACTAAAGCCAGAATAAAATTGAGCGCGAAATCAAATCCGTTGCCGATTGATTGTCCGAGACGATAGAAAAAGCCCGAAGAATTAGCGGAAAAAGCCGCCGGCGTTTGGAGGCGAATTTTTATCGTCGAAAAACTCGCCTGATTTTCCAGAAAACGCTTTCTGCCTTCGATTTTTTCGATCTCGCCGCGCACTTCCGCCAATTGCCTTTGCACGTTCAACGCATCTTCGACCGTGTTGGCGCGTTTCATTATTTCGAGAAACTGCGCTTCCAGAGCCTTTTTCGCTTTTAACTGCGCCTCAATGTCAATAAATTCTTCCGTTACGTCGTCGCTCTTGACGGTTTCGACAATCACGCGATTTGCGGTTTTGCGAATCTCGTCCAACGTTTCGTTAAACTTCGCCGACGGAATGCGAACCGTCAGGGTGACAATATCGCGCGTCGTGGCGCGCAAATCGCTGCTGCTTTGCTGTGATTCAACGACAAAACCACCTTTGCTCTCGGCAATCGCGGTGATTTTTTGTTGCGATTGTTCGGGCGAATCGGCTTCCAATTGCAAATCGGCATTGCGGACGATTTTGCGTTCAATCGTGGTTGGCTGTGTTTGGCTGTTTTCGACTTGATTGAGCGTAACTTGCTGTGTTACGGATTGATCTTGGGTTTTGCCGCCG
>JBDTZT010000139.1:0-7621 GCA_040005005.1 Actinomycetota bacterium | reverse complement strand
ACTCGTTTCGCGTTCGGGCGTGATTCCGATTGCACATTCGCAGGACACCGCCTGACCGATGACGCGCTCCGTTGCGGACGCCGCGATTTTGCTTGGCGTTTTGGTTGGCAGCGATAAAAACGATACGATCACTTCGCAGAGTTCAAAAGGCGAAAAAGATTACACGCGCTTTTTGCAAAAAGACGGTTTGAAAGGCGCACGAATCGGTGTCGCACGGCAAACTTTCGGAAAAAACTCGAAGATTGACGCGGTTGTCGAACCGCATCTGCAAGTTTTGCAAACAGGCGGTGCGACTCTCGTTGACATTGAATTTGCAACCCACGGAAAATTCGGCGATGCGGAATATGACGTTTTGCTTTATGAGTTCAAAGAAGATTTGAATAAATATCTGATGGGACGCGGCGGTCAGCATAAAACGCTGGCCGATTTAATAAAATTCAACGACGCTAACCGCGACAAGGAAATGCCGTATTTCGGACAGGAAATTTTCATCGCAGCGGACGCGAAAGCCGATTTAAACGACCGCGCCTACCGCCTCGCGCTGCTGCAAAGCAAACTCTTCACGCAGGAACAAGGCATTGATGCCGTCATGGATAAAAATCGGCTTGATGCGATCATCGCGCCATCGGGCGGCGTCGCGTGGATGACCGATCTCGTCAACGGCGACTGCGGTGTGTTTGAAGGTATCACGAGTTTTGCGGCGGTGGCGGGTTATCCGAGCATCACCGTTCCGGCCGGTTATATTCAGGAATTGCCCGTCGGCATCACGCTCGTCGGACGCGCCTTTTCCGAAGCCGTGCTGATTAAATTGGCTTACGCTTTTGAACAGGCGACAAAGGCACGGAAACCGCCAAAGTTTTTACCAACCTTCAAATAGTTCCAAGTTTCAGATTTCAAGTTTCAAGTTCCAAGTTTTTGACCTTGAAACTTGAAACTTTTTTTTCAGTCAAAGCAACCAAAACAAAAACTCGCGGCATCACTTGAAACGACAGTTAATTTTACAAATCTAATATTTACAAAATTTGGAGCGTTGTTTATGCGTCAAAAATCTTTCGTTGTTCGCGGGGTCGGAGTGTGTCTTTTTCTCATTCTGTTATCGGCGGCGGCTTTTGCTCAAACCGGCAACAACACCGAAGGCTCGCTGCGCGTGATGAACGCGGACGGCAATTCACTCGGGCTTTGTCCGCTGAAAAACACTGCTGTCAAGGCGGAAATCAGCGGTTTTATCTCGCGCGTTACCGTCACGCAAACTTTTCAAAATCCTTTTGCTGACAAAATTGAAGCCGTTTATACATTTCCTTTGCCAAACGACGCGGCGGTTGACGAGATGACGATAAACATCGGCGATCGCCTCGTCAAAGGTAAAATCATGGAGCGCAAAAAAGCGCAGGAAACCTATGACCAGGCGAAAAAAGAAGGGAAAGTTGCCGCAATTTTAGAACAGCAACGCCCGAATATCTTTACGCAATCGGTCGCCAATATCACGCCCGGTGCAGAAATAAAAGTCGTCATCAGCTACGTTGAAACTTTGAAATACTCGGACGACACTTACGAATTTATGTTCCCGATGACCATCGGCGAGCGTTATCTTCCGGCGGCGGGTGCCGAAGATGCCGCAAAAATCTCGCCGAAGTCAAAGCAGCGTCCCGGTCACACCATTTCGATGGAAATCAAACTGGACGCCGGCGTTTCCATCGAAACAGTCGCTTCAAACACGCATTTGATCGAAGCGCAGCAGTTTTCGGCAAGTCAATTTGTCGTCAAACTAAGGGACGAAAACGAAATTCCGAACCGCGATTTTGTGCTCAAATACAAAACCGCCGGAGTAAAAATTGAAGACGCAATTTTGACGCATAAAAATGCAAATGGCGGATTTTTCACTATGATTCTGCAGCCGCCCGACAAGGTTTTTCCAGCCGACACGATGCCGAAGGAAATCGTTTTCGTGATGGATACTTCGGGTTCAATGGACGGTTTCCCAATCAAAAAAGCGAAGGAAGCGATGAATTTGACGCTCGATAATTTGAATCCGAACGACACCTTCAATCTCATTACTTTCGCGGGCGACACGCGAATTTTGTTCGATAACCCCATCGCGGCCACCAAAGAAAATCTCGAAAAAGCCAAGAAGTGGCTTTCCAACACTGATTCCGGCGGCGGAACGGAAATGATGACGGCAATTCGTGCCGCGCTTGCGCCTTCGGATTCGCAAAGTCATGTCCGCGTCGTTTGTTTTATGACCGACGGACAGGTCGGCAACGAAGCGGAAATCATCGCTGAAGTTCAAAAACATCCGAACGCGCGAGTTTTTGCGTTCGGCATCGGCGATTCGGTCAATCATTATTTACTCGACGAAATTTCCCGCGAAGGTCGCGGCGATGTCGAATATGTCGGACTCAAAGACAACGGTTCAGCCGCCGCGCGAAGATTTTACGAACGCATCAAAAACCCGCTGCTGACGGACATTTCGTTCGAATTTGAGGGAATTGAAACGGAAGAAGTTTTTCCGAAATTGATTCCCGATTTGTTTGACGCAAAACCCGTTTCAATCGTCGGCCGATATTCAAAAGGCGGAAACGGCAAAGTTATTCTGCACGGCAAAATGCAGGGACAAGCGTTTCAGCGCGAGATTGCCGTCAGCTTTCCCGAACAAAACGCTGAAAACGATGTTTTGGCGACCATCTGGGCGCGGCGCAAAATTGCCGATCTGACGCGGCGCGATTATACGGGTTTGGCAAAAAATCAGATGGCGGAAGAATTGCAGACGACGATGACCAATCTCGGTCTGGAATTTAAGATCATTACGCCTTTTACGTCGTTCGTCGCGGTTGACGACCAAATCGTCACCGACGGAACGAATGCGCCGAAACGCGTTGAAGTTCCCGTCGCGCAGCCGACTAACGGCAGCGACACTTTACCGAACGGAACAGATTTTTCAACTATTCTGAAAACTGCGCCGAGTGTTCGACCTGAACCTTTAAGCGCCGGTTTTCAGATTGACGGCTCATCAGGAATTTCGGAAACCGTTGAAATTACCGCAAATGCCGATGTAAGTTCGACAAATTCAAGCCTTAGCACCAATGTCTCGCAACAAGCAATCGTTTCTTTGCCGGTTAATGGCAGAAGTTTTCAAGCTCTGTTTTCGACCGCCGGCGGCGCGACGCAAACTGCCGAAAGACGCTCCCAAATCGAGCAGGGCTTGATTTCATCAAACGGTCAGCGTCCGACCTCGAATGTTTTTACGGTTGAAGGTTTTAGCGCGAACACTTCCGTTTCTGCCGATGAAACTTCTCTTTCCGGCAATCTCGGCGCATTGCCGTCGCTGACTGCTTCGGGCGGCACCAACAGTCTTTCGACGATCGGAGCAACGCAGGAAACGACGGTTAAAACAATGGCTTCGGCAAAAGAACAACGCACTTCCGGCGCCACCGTCAATTTCGTCACCAAGGGCGGAAACAATACTTTTCACGGCTCGGTTTTTGAAACATTCGGCAATGAAAACTTAAACGCCAACGACTTTTTTGCCAATTCAAAAGGTTTCAATCGTCCGCCGTCGCGCCTGAATCAATTTGGCGCCACGCTCGGAGGATTTATCTGGAAGGATAAGGCTTGGTTTTTCGGCGGTTACGAAGGTTTGCGGCTGCGCCAAGCGGCTTTTGCCGTCACTGAAGTTCCGAATTTCAGTTCGCGCCAAACAGCTGCGCCCGAAGTTCGCGCCATTTTGAATGCGTTTCCGGTTGCCAACGGAGAAACAACGGCAAACGGTTTGGCGGAATTTGCAGCGAACTACACAAATCCCGCCGCGCACGACATTTTCGGGATTCGGATTGATTTACAACCGACAAACAAATTCCGCATCGGCGCCCATTATAATTTTGCCGATTCAACCGCCTCGCTTCGCGGCGACCGCGATTTTTCGCTCAACACGCTGCGAAAATTCGATGTGCAAACCAATTCTTTTTCGGCTTGGACAAGTTTTACGCCAAGTTCAACGGTGGTTTTGGACGGTCGCGTAAATTTCACCCGAAATAATCCCACGCAGCGATTTTCGACCGACAATTTTGGCGGCGCAGACGTTTCTACGTCGCTCTTTGCAGCACCTTTCGATTTTCTCAAATACGATTTTAACGGTAAAAATTCGGCGATTGCCACCGGCAGCAAAAACGAAACAACCGTCAACCAATTTCAGGCAAACGGCGCGGTTGTTTGGATTTGGAACAATCACAATTTCAGTTTCGGCGCGGATTTTCGCCGTCTTTCAGCTGACATCGGCGCCGCGCAGCGGGAGCGAAGCATTTTATTTTCGGGTGTCAATTTAAGCGGAACGGCTTCGCGCATCAACGAAATTTCACGAATTTCGCCGCCCGATGCGACAATCAATAATTTTTCGCTTTTCGCACAGGATGATTGGCGAATTTCGCCGCGATTGATCTTGAATGCAGGCTTGCGCTGGGACACGGATTTTGCGCCAAAGGTTGGTTCGGGAAATTTGAGTTTTCAAAATGCTTCGCCGCAAATGCGGAATCAGACGAAAAATTTTGCGCCGCGGGCGAGCGTCGCGTGGGATGTTTTTGGTAATGGCAAAGCCATCATTCGCGGCGGCGGCGGACTTTATTTCGATTACTCAAACGCGGCAGCAAGTGAAGTTTTTGCCAATTCGTTTCCTTTCGCCGGCGGAAATTTTGCGCGAAACCTGAGTTTTACCGCGACACCGACAAATTCGCTAAAACCATTGATTGTCTTTGCCGACGATTTGAAAACACCGCATACGTGGCACGTTTTCGGTGAATACCAACAGGAATTTTTCCGCAATCATATTTTTACGGCAACTTACACGGCTTCATTCGGACGCAAACTTTTTCTGACGCGGACATTTTTGAACGCCGACCCACAATTTAATTATGTCCGCCTGACAAATAACGACGCAAAATCTGATTTCAATTCGCTTCAGCTGCGTTTTGAACGCCGGTTTTCACAGGGTTTTTCTTTTAATGTCCGCTACACTTTGGCAAAATCTACCGACAATATTTCGCCCGACGCCTGGCGCGAAAACAATTTTGTTTCAAACGATGTGACCAATGAACGCGGCGCGTCGGACTTTGACGTGCGCCATCAAATGAATGTTTACGCGGTTTATGATATTCCGATATTTTTCGATTCGGGCTGGAAAAAAAGTCTGACCAAAGGCTGGTCAATTTTGGCTTTTGCCAATGCTCGTTCGGCGTTTCCGCTTAGTGCCGGTTATTTTCGTATCAACGATTTCGGCAAAGATTTTGTCCGCGCCGATTTGTCCGGCAACGCACCCGTTTATTTGACCGAAAACGGTGTCAAACGTCTTAATCCGAACGCTTTCTCAATTCCGGGCGCAAACCGCCAAGGCACGCTCGGACGCAACTCTCTGCGCGGTTTTGCGCTTTTCCAACTTGATACGAGTCTGCAGCGGCGCATTCGTTTTACCAATGAAATGCGTCTGGAAATCTCGATCAATGCCTATAATTTATTGAACAACACGAATTTTGCGGAGATGAGCGGAAATTTGGGAACGATCGGTTCAAACGGAATTTTTCAGCCGAATAATTATTTCGGAAAGACAAATTCGACCTTCGGAAGCGGAAATTTCACCCCGTTTTATCTCTACGGCGGAGCACGGACGGTGCAGCTTTCGGCGAAATTTGTTTTTTAGGAAGATTAGCCACGAACAAACACGAAAAATCACGAAATCTTTTTTGCTATATTTTCGTGTTCTTTCGTGTTTGTTCGTGGCTAAAAACTATTTAAAAACGCCTTCGCCCAAGAAATTCTCGCGCAAGTATTTTATCGTATCGAGCAGAGTTTCCTGCGGTTCGCGAGTGGTGAAACCTAATTCTTCTTCGGCTTTTGCCGAATCAAAATACCAGAAATGCTCGCCCATTTCGACTTCAGATGCTTCAAAGGGCGCAGGCTTATTAAAGTTTTTGTAAATTGAAGAAATAAAATTTGAGCCGGCAATCGCTACCGATTTCGGAACTTTAAACATCGGCGCCGACACGCCTGAAAGCCTTTCGAGCCGCGCAAAAAACTCGGCGACCGTCCAATTGACCGCGCCAAGAAGGTATCTTTCGCCGTGCCGGCCTTTGTCCAAAGCGCTCAGAAAAGCCGTTGCCGCATCTCGCGCATCAACAAAATTCAAACCGCCGGTCGGCGTGATCGGCAATTTTTTCGCCATAAAATCAAGCACGACTTTCGTCGAACTCAAACGATCGTCGCCGCTTCCTAAAAGCAGCGATGGATTCAAGATAACGAGCCTTTCGCCTTTATCTTGAAACGCTCTCAAAGCAGTTTTTTCCTGATAATATTTTGAAGCGTAATAAGCCCATTTCGTCAGAATCTCAACCGGCTGCGGATAAGTTTCGTCCGTAATTTCGCCGTCTTCGGTGATTGCCGAAGTTCCGCTCGATGACGCGAGAATAAAATTTTTGACTTTATTTTCCTTCGCCGCTTCGCATAAAAGGCGCGTGCCTTCGACGTGAATCCGGTTCATCTGCGCCGCGCCGTCGTAGGCGAACGAAACCTTGCCCGCGAGATGATAAACGGCTTCGCAATTTTTGGTCGCCGCCGCGACATCTTCTTTACGTGTCACCGAACCCGCAAACGCTTCGACGCCCGCGTCGGTCATCCAAACGGGAACGCTCGACGCCATCACGCGCAGATTGCGCGCGCCCGCGTCAAGAAATTGGCGAACCAGATGCGCGCCCAAAAATCCCGTTCCGCCCGTGATTAATATTTTCTTTTCAGACTTCGGTGGAGCCTTCGTTTTTTTCGCTGCCATTGCTTGAATATCATACAGTATTTGGCGCTATCGCGAAAATCGTTGGTTGTTTTCGGAAAGAACCTGACGAAAATTTAATGAAATTATTTTAGAAATGTGATAAAAATTTCATGAACATATCTCTAATTTTATTGCTCTCAACTGAAGATTATTTACTGAAGATTATTTTATGAAAAAAAGATTTTTTTTGATGGAGTTCACCCTCATCTTATTCGCTCTCACGGTTCACGCGCAGGATTTGAAAACGGAGCGCGTTGTAAGCCTCGATATGCTGGAAAAAGTAAAGGATGATATACAGAAAAACTACTATGACGGTAATTTTCACGGGGTTAATCTTGAAGAAAACTTTGTAAAAACCCGTGAATTGATCAAAAATGCTACCTCTTCGGATGAAATGACCGATTTTATCACCCGTTTCTGTTATTTATTTGAGGATTCGCATCTTTACTTTTCGCCGCCGAAAAAAACACTTAGCGTTGATTACGGACTGAATTTGCTCATGATCGACGACAAAACATACGTAACCAAAATCAACATTGAAAGCGATGCTTATAAAAAAGGGATTCGCGTTGGAGATCAGATCCATTCGATCGAGGAATTCATTCTCGATCGTCAGCAATATTCAGTATTGCTCAGACATTTCTTCCTTTTGCAGCCGCAGCCTTCGCTTAATCTTTTGATAATAAAACCGAACGGAAATAAATATAAGATCAATGTTCAGGCAAAAATCGTGGAAGCCAACCGGTTTTTGCTTGAAAAGCGCGAACGGGAACTCAAAATCGAAAAGTATGAGGAGGCTTTTAATAGCCCGAC
>JBDTZT010000138.1:0-7660 GCA_040005005.1 Actinomycetota bacterium | reverse complement strand
GTAGTTGAAATCAATCGTGACCACGGCGTGCGCGACCTGTCCGACGGTAATATTTCTAAAGTAAAAATTTTCGAGCAGTCCGCCGCGTGAAGCGTTGTTTTTGACGCGAAGTGCGTGATCGAGATTCGGGCTGTCCATCAGGCAATTTTCACCAAAGATATTGCGCACGCCGCCCGAAATTTCGCTTCCAATCGTGATTCCGCCGTGTCCGTCTTTCATCTCGCAACCGCGCACGATGACGTTTTCGGTCGGCACATTAATGCGTCTGCCGTCGTCGTTTCGGCCCGATTTGATGGCGATGCAATCGTCGCCCGTGTCAAAAAAGCAATCTTCAATCAGAACATCTTTGCACGATTCGGGATCGCAGCCATCGTTGTTCGGTCCGTGCGATGAGATATGAACTTTTCTGACCGTCACATTTTCGCAAAGCACGGGATGAATTTCCCACATCGGCGAATCAATTATGCGGACACCTTCGATCAAAACATTTTTGCATTTGTATGGCTGAATAAATTGCGGTCTGAGATAAGCCCCGGCACCGAAAATTCTTTCCGCGACCGGAACTCCTTTGTCCATCATTTCATAAAGTTTGGCGCGGTCTTCCTTTTGACTTAAAACTTCCGGGTTGCCGCCGTATTTCGGGTTGCCGTGCCATTTCCAGAAAAATGCTTTGCCTTGTCCGTCCAGAGTTCCTTCGCCTGTCACAGCGATGTTTGTTTGCTCATATGCATAAATGAACGGCGAAAGATGCATCAATTCCATCCCTTCCCAGCGCGTATGAACGATCGGCAGATAATCTTTCGGATTCATCGAAAATTTCACCGTCGCATCTTTTGAAAGATACAAATTCACATTCGACTGCAAATGAATCGCACCCGACAAAAATTCACCGCGCGGGACGACAACGCGTCCGCCGCCCGCTTTACTGCATTCTTCAATCGCTTTCCGAAAGGCTTCAGTCGAAAGAGTTTTGCCGTCCGATACCGCACCGTATTTGGTAATCAGATAATCTTTTTTCTTAAACTTCGGCGGTTTGATCCGCGCCAAAATGCGTGGATATTCGGTTGTCCAAACATCAGCCGAACTTGTTTGACCAAAATTAATTCTTGGCAAAACAAGTCCAATGCCCGCACCAGCCAGAAGAAGTTGTAAAAATTCTCTGCGATTACTCATTATTTTTTCCTTTTTGATTAAATCTTAAGTCAGATAATCTTCATCTCTGCGTCCTTTGCGTTCTCTAGCGTGAAACAATTTTATCTCACGCTAGAGAACGCAAAGGACGCAGAGAAATATTTGCCGATAATTTAACTTGTCAATCCAGTTAAAAATCTAAGACAACTTAAATTGCGCTTAGGTTTTATTTAATTATCCGCCGTAAAATTCAGTTCGCTGACATCTTCGCTGACATTGACGACCTGCGTCGGATTGGCAAACGAATAACGGCGGCTATTAACCGTTACCACATAAGTTCCGCCCGCCGGAACGTCGCTGAAATTGTAAAACCCGAACGAATTTGTCTGCACGGAACGAATTTCGCCCGTCGCGGTATTCGTCAAAGTTATGTTGACGCGACCAATTCCCAACCCGTTTGCCGTCAAAACCTTTCCGGCAACCGAAACATTGGCCGCCGGCGGCGCGAACAAATTGCTGTTGACGTAGTTTTCAAGATTGCTGTAACCGTTTGGCGCAAGTTGCATTGCATCATTCGGGTCGTTCGGATTCAGCCCGTTATTCATTTCCCAAGCGTCAGGCAATCCGTCCTGGTCGGTATCAATCGGGGTCGGCAAAGAATTCAAAAGCGGAAAACCGCCGACTTCCGTTTGCGAATTGATAAACGCGCCGGTTTCGTTTCGCGCTTCGCTTAACTGGCGCAGATCAACCGCGTCGCGAACATGCGAGCTGCCCGCCGTCAGTAAAACCTGCGTGTAGGCATTTTCCGCCGTTTCGGCATTGATGTCGATCAACGAATTGCGCGGCTCTTTTTTATCAAAATCTTTTTCGCTTCTCAAATCGAGCGGCGCGTTTTGCTGCGTGTAAAGATTAACAAACATTGCCCAACCCGTATTCGTGCCGTCGTGAAGACCGTTGAGGTTGCTGTCAATAACGTTTCCGGTTTGATAGATCCACGTATTGATGCTTCCGCCGTTAAAGGCGCGTGCGCGTTTGGAAACGGGCGTGTTCGGACCGGCGACGAGATAATTTCCGACATAATTGACTTTCGTAATGCCTTCGTCAATCGCGCCGCTGTAACTGGCATCGGTTCCCCAATCATAGATCACGTTGTTGACGAAATCGAGCGTGATATTGTCGCCGACGCGCGGATTGCGGTTAAAATGATGCGCGTAAAAATTGTGATGATACGAAATTCGGCCGCTGCCGTAACGGATCAGCGAGCCGTAGCCGTGTCGTTCAAATCCGGTTCCACCGTCGTTTAAATGACACGAATTGTTCAAGCTTTCCGTAATAAATGCCCACTGAACGGTGATTCGGTCTGATTCGGTGACGGACAAGGTTTCGTCAACGCTCCACGAAGATGAAACGTGGTCAAGGATGACATCTTTGGATTTATCGACCCAGAGTGAATCTCCCTGCATCGAAGGACAATTGATGTCGCCGCCGCGAAAACGCAGATAGCGAATAATAACGTGTTGTGTTTGGTCAACCACCGTCGTTCTTCCGGCAACAGTGATACCGTCGCCCGGCGCAGTTTGTCCGGCGATGGTCAAAAACGGCTTATTAATTCTTAAATCGGCATTTAGATAAATTGTTCCCGAAAGATCGAAAACGATCGTTCGCGGTCCCGCCGCCGATGTAATTCCGTCGCGCAGACTGCCCGCCCCCGAATCACCCAGATTCGTCACGTGATACGTGTCGCCGCCGCGTCCGCCGATTGAATAAGCGCCCGCACCTTCGGCGGTCGGAAACGCTTTAACGGTCGATTTAATGTTCAGATTTCCGCTTGCCGAGCCTTGATAATTCGGGTCGGTCACGCTAACTGCGACCGTATAATTTCCGACGGCTGACGGAACGGTTCCCGAACCGTTGTAAGTTGCCGAATAGCTCAAACTTGCCGGATTTGTCGTCACCGTCACAGGTTTCGGATTGCCGTCATAATTCTGCGTCAGATCCGCAAGCATGACGGTCGCCGCCGCTTTCGTAATCGTCAAAGTCGCGCTTGCCGAACCTTGATAATTAGTATCGTTGACAGTTGCGACAACCGCGTAAGTTCCCGCATTGGTCGGCGCGGTTCCACTTCCGTTGTAAGTGACATCAATCGTCAAACCGCCAGGATCGGTCGTGACGGTCGCGGATTTTGGCATTCCGTCAAAGATTTGCGCTAAATTTGAAAGCGTGAGCGTCGCCGTCAGTTTTTCCTGCGGCGTAAAGCCTGTAATATTCGCCGGATTGCGGTAAAAATCGGCTTCCGCCTGACTTAAAGGATTGTTACATGAATTGCGCGAGATCGGATGCCGCAAGGAGCAATCAATCGGCGTCACGCCGTCGAGTGCGGTCGTGCCCGATTCCCAGTAACGAATGTTCGGATAATTCGCCGCATCAACCGGATTCGTCGGATTATCAAACCGCCAACCGACCGGAATGACGTGCGAATCCATCTGCGAATCAATCAAGACAACCTGGCTGTAAGGAAAATCGTCAGGGTCAATGCGTCCGAGATAAATTCCGTTCGTCACGCCCGCGCCTTTTGTGAATCGGCAATTGACGTAAACATTGCCGAAATTGCCCGCGCCGTTGCGAATCTGCGTGTAATAACCCAAATTTTCGCGCAAGGCTTTAAGTTCCGTGTTTTTGAAAAACGTCGCGCCCGTTCCCCACATAAAATCAACGTCGCCTTCGATATAGCTGTTTGTGATATACGCCGTGCCCTGTGTCAAAATCGTGTCCTGGAAACTTAAAAGATTGACGCTGTTGATAGTTGTGCGTAAAGAATACGAACGAAACGCTTCGGCTTGCGAACCGCCTTGCGGGGTTGAATTTTGCAGCGTGATATTTTCGAGATTGAAATCGTTCGCGCCCGTATTGACGTTAAACGACGCCCTCGTCGTCGTCGAAGGATTAAGATTATTATTGTTCGCGTATTTCTGAATTGTCGCGGCGCGGCTTTCGCCTTTGACCGTGATCAAAGGTTTGTTGGCCGGAATATTGACGATTTCCGTATAGCTGCCGTTTTTGACGTTGATGACAACTCTCTGCGCGTTGCCGGCGGGAACAAAATCAACCGCGCCCTGAATCGTGCAAAAATCACCCGTGCCGTTGGCGTTGACCGTCAAAACATTTACACCGCCGGTCGGCGCGGAAATTTTCGTCGTAAAACGAAAAGTGTTGACGCCCGAAAATCCGACAAACGGCGCGTTCGACAAATCCGTCAAAACACCCGGCTCCATCGTGACATAAAAGGTTTGATTGTCGGCAAGCGGCGTGTGGAGATAAATGGAAGCCGTGTTTCCGCTGATAATAACCGGCAAATATCTGAACGATGTGCCGCCGATTGTCTTTGTCTGCGGTGAAGCCGACATATCAATCGTGTCAACCAAAGCTGCGCCGCTTGTATAAACACGGATTTGTCCGCTCGTGCCAAGTTTCGGCGTTTGGTCAAAAGTCAGATTCAAGGTCGTATCGGTGCAAACGCCGCTCGCATTATTATTTGGATTAAACGCTGAAACAGCCATCGCCGAAACAACCGTCAGGCGCGCCGGATCGCTCGGAATCGTGCCGCCGCCGTTAGAAACATTGACCGTATAATTTGCCGTATCGCTGACTTGAACATTTGAAAAACTGAGCGTCGGACTCGTCGCGCCGCCGATCAAATTCCCGTCCTTAAACCATTGATACGTCATATTCGGTCCCGTCGCCGTCACCGAAAGACTTGTTGAACTGCCGACCACCGCCGTCGTGTTTTGCGGCTGCTGATTGATAACCGGCGGCGGATCGGTCGGACCTGACGTAACCGTTAAATTGACCGGATTGCTCGGCGTGGTGCCGCCGGCATTGATGACGTTGACCGTATAAACGCCCGTGTCGGTCGTCTGCACATTTGTCAGCTGCAAATTGGCGGTCGTCGCCGTCGCGTTTCCGGCAATCGGATTATTGTCTTTCAGCCATTGATACGAAAGCGCACTGCCCGACGCGCCAACCGAATATTGGACATTCGCGCCGACCGCAACCGTCTGACTGAGCGGCACGGGCTGCGTCGTAATCAACGGCGCGGCTGGATTAAAATCAACTTTTAAGCGTTGAAAAGCTATTTTTTGCGTAAAATTTGTGCCGCCGACGCGAAACGTAAACCAGTCGAAAGTTGTATAAGGAGTCGCGCTCGTTTCGGTCGCCGTGTAATTCAAGTTTGAAAGTGCGCCGCCCGTGACGGCAATCGTCACCTGCGTTTGAGTTGCCGAAGTGCGCGTTACCGTGTAAGAAAAAATGTATGGCGCAGCATTGGTCAAAGCCTGTCTGGCGGTCGCGCCCGTTCCCGTTAAAATCGTAAATCCGGCACCTGTGAACGAGTTAAAAATATTTGTCGTGACCGGACTTGTCACGTCGCGGCGATATAAAACAAACGGGCTGCCCGTGCCGCTCGCGAAAAACTGCGCGGCGTAACCCGTATCATCGCCGAACGCCGCCGCGTTTTGTCCGCCCGTCAAATCCGCCGTGTTGCGCGTTCCCTTTGAATCAAACAAACCGAACCGAATATCCTGACTGTTATTGGCAAAACCCGTCAATGTAAAAGTTCCTGCAAAGGTCAGGCTGTCGCCGACACCGAGCGACACGGGCGCACCCGCATTAGTAAAATGCGCCCAAAACGCCTCGGAACTCGTGCCGGTCGCGGTCATATCAAATTCGGCGTTGCCGACGGTCGTATTGCGGGCCGTTCCCGAACGCGCTTTGAAAACCTGCATCGAATTATTCGGCAAATCCTGATTCGCGCTGTTCGCATCGGCAAATGTATCGTCAACAATGGTCGTTGCCTGCACGATAAAATTGAGCGTAAACGCCAACCCGCCAAATACCGCGACAAACGCCGCCATTAAAATTCTCGTCCGACACTTTTTCATAAATTTACAATTCTCGCTTTCAAAATTTTTGTAAAACCGGAGAATAGAAGTTGTTTCAACCTTTAACTTTCGGAAAAGCTGAAAGCTCCCAGCGAATAGCTGAAAACTGATAGCTCAATCGAGTTCAGAAATTATCAGTTATTCGCTTTCAGTTTTTCCGAAGCGCTTTTCTTGATTTATCAATGCGCTTCGACATTTGAAAAAACTTTATTTGCTTGATGCAGCTTTTTCTATTTTTTCTTTCCACTTTGGATAATCTTTTTCGAGCAATTCGTTTGGCGCAGAGACATACCACGCGTAACCGTTGCGGCGCTCGGCTTCAATTTCGGAAACGTCGTATTTGATAATCGCGTCGCGCCCGATGAAAATCGGTTTCATCGTTTCGATTTGGTAAAATCGCGCCCAGAGCGGCAGCGCATTTTTGTCTTTGATAACGACGTTTTCGCCTTTCCGGCGTTCCCAGCGAATACCTTCGATCTTGTTCGCGCGATACCACATAATCGCCGCTTCAATCGCGTCAATCGTCGCCTGATTCGGCTTAGCATCGAGCATCAAAAAGCGAACAATTCCGACCGATTCACCCGCCGTCAGCGAAACCGGCTCAAACTTTCGGGCGGCGGCCGGTTCTAAAGTGTTTTCGTCGTATTGCTGCGCCCAAACCGTTTTTTTGCCTTTAACTTCAACCTGCAATTGCAAAATCAGCGGCATTGCTTTGGCAACTGCTTTTTCCGCCTTTAATCTTCTCTCTTCATCAACAAACTTAAAATCTACGCTTTTTTCGGCAATCTCGCGGAAAAGTTTTAAAACGCCGATCATCGCATCGTCATTGAATGTGATATGTGTGTAATAACCTTTTTTGAGCGGATAAAATTGCGGAAATCCGCCGTTTTCATATTGTGATGCGAGCAGATAATCCAAACCTTTGAAAAATGCTTCTTTGTGTTTCGGGAAATTGGTTGGCGGCGTCTGTTTCGCCAGACTTCCCGTAATTACTTTGGCGAGATATGCGATTTGCGTGTAGCTTGCATTGTTGTCAATCGTCGTTTCGCTAACGTTTGATTTTTCCTTTGCCAGTTTTTCGCGCTCGCCTTGGGTCAGCATTGCCGACATCTCGAGATTTTTTTCCCAACCGCCGTTATCTTTTTGATATAAAACAACTTGATCGGCAATTCGCGCCGCTTCATCGGTTTGATACCACAACTGCTGCTGCTTCAAAACTTCGTTCCAAGAAACGAGGCTATAATCCGGTTTTGTCGTTTCCAGCCATTTATCGTCAGCCGTTTTCGGATTCCAACCGTCTTTGCCTTTTAAAAAATTTTCGGTTTCAAATTGTTTGGATTCTTCTTTTGAAAGCTGATGAACCCATTTCACACGTTTTTCCGCGCCCGCGCCCGCGCCTTTGGAATTGTATTCGGCAAAATAGGCGGTTTTCTCGTTTTCGGCGTTGCCCCAATTATTCCAGCCTTCGGCGCGAATATGGGCACCCATTGTCGTGTTGAGAAAAACCGTCCGCCCGAAGGCTCGCCAGGGTCGTCCGAGAAATGTGCATTCTTTCGTTTTGGCGCCCGTCAATTTTGAATTGATGAAGACAA
>JBDTZT010000137.1:0-7668 GCA_040005005.1 Actinomycetota bacterium | reverse complement strand
CACCGCGCGATTTGATTTGGCCGGCTGGAATTTAAGCCGTTTTGTTTAGAAAAAAAATATTAAGGAGAAAAATAAAATGCCGAATTTTGAGATAAGTAATAAAATTGCAAGTTTAATACCGACCGAAAAGATAAATGTCGAAAAACTGGGAAGAACAATTGAAAATGATCCGGATTTAGTAAACGATTTTAAGAAAATCCTGATTAAAAAAGGAATTTCCTCACACGGTATTTTTCAAGGGGAAACGATTTTTCAAGGACCTTTCAAAACATTGCCGGCAAATCCCCCAACTCCGGCACCGCCAACTCCGGCACCGCCAACTCCGGCGCCGCCCGAACAAATCCAGCCGGATTTGGAAATTGACACAAAATTGCAATTGTTGATTAGTTCAATTCCAATTGCTAATTCCGGAAACATCATCACGAGCGAATATCATAATGCTTTGCGCGATGCCGTGCGGGGTTTAGCAAGCAAAATCGGCTTGAGCGTGAATCCGACCGCCGAGTTTAAAATACTGACATTTGCCCCTGATTTTATGGCAATGACTCCGCCAAAAGATTCAGAAATTGTAAATCTTAAATGGGATGTAACGCTCAACCGGGCCGCCACGCCGCAGGTCGGAGCCAATGATTTGAAAAATCCGGTGAGCGGCGGATTTGTCGTTCAACTGCCTGATAGCGCCACCATTTATCAGATGATTGCGCGGGGCGCACGAGGCGCGTCCGCCCCAAATCCGAAGAATTTTAAAATTGCCTTAAAGCGTATGAAATTTGGTAAGGATCAAATACAAACGTTGATTTCAATGGATTTAACGGCTGTCAAAGAGGGATTATTTGAGGCGAATGAAAGCGTTAAACTATCTGACAGCGAAGCGGATTTGGATAATGATGTCATTGCCGGCGCGAAAATCTTCGACCGAAAAATTGTCAATAACGAAACGTGGATGTATTTTGTCACGGCTGAATGGAGCGGCAGTGACGATACCTCCGCCGCAAAATTTGAAATAAATTCAATCCAGATACTTTGCACGGTTTGACGGATTTCAAATGAAAACTTGGCGGCAAAATTCTTCGATTGTTTCAAGGCTCAGAGTTGGCGGCGATCACCGCGATGCGCTGGCGATTCGTTTACGTTTTGAACGGCTTTTCAGCACGGCAAATTTTCATCCCCGCGGATTGCCTTTGACCGCTACTCTCTGCATTAAAAAAATGCTCGCTCCGGCGTTGGATGGGCGATTCGTTAATCAAGATTTTCAATTATCGCTTGATTGGCAATCCGGTGTTCAGGACGAAATCGAAAAACTTTACCGCCGTGCTTTTCGACCGGTCCGCGAAATTGTTCCGGCCGAGGCGGAAAGCGTCATTTTTGCCGATCAAGCCGAATTGCTGGCGAGTCTGGCTAGTGATTGGATGCGTGGTTCGCTGACGGAAAGCTGGTGGTGGAAAAGTCTTTTCCCAAATCTCGGTCAGGCGCAAACAGTTGCCCGGATCTGGATCGAATCGTCTGAATTTGTGCCGACCGCCTTGCTATTGCTGGCAAAACAGGAAAAAGCTGTCAATTTTGCGATGAGTTTAAAGCTGAATGAAGTGGAAGATTTACTGCACCAGATAGTTTCGATTTTCGGCTTACACAAAATCCGAAAGGTTTTGTTTGAAGCCGCTGACAAAACCAAAACATTGGCGGCCCAACCATCGGCTACTTTTATCGAGAAACAAACTGAAACGGCGCAAAAAACTGTTTTGGGCGAGATTCAAAAACTCGCTCCATGGTTTAAATTTGTTCCGGAAGCGCGCCAAATTTCTACAAGTTTTGAACGGCAATGTTTGCTGGGAATAGTTTTGATGTTGGCGCGCGTTCCGCCGCTGGTGCGTTCAGCGGAATTTGTCCGTCGATTAAAAATCTATCGGAGCGAATTTGAAACTTATCAAGCAAAGTCAGCCGGAAAAACGAAAGAAAATTCAAGCCAAGCCAAAAAAACAAAGCAACCTGCGCAATCGGCGGTCAAAAAATTGCCTTTGCCGAATATAGAAAAAAGCGAAGTGAATATTGCCGAAACTATTCAGGATACTGAAAAATCCATTCCGAAAAAAGAGTCAAAACCCGGTAAAATTCAGTTTATTTTTGACGAAATTACGGATAAATCAGCGGAGTCTGAGAAAATTTCGCCACCCGAAACTTCGCGTTCCGCAAAAAGAACAACGGAAAAATCAAAACAGAATTTAACCGCTAGATCACCGGCAGAGAAAAAATCCGAACTTCAAATTGTCAAAGATAAAAGAAATTTTCAGCAAAAAGTTAAACAAATTGCGCCTCAAACCGCTTTTACAGACTTTGACGAAGCGATTAAAGATTCATCCGAATTGATTGTTGAAACTAGTTTCGGAGGAGTTTTTTATTTCTTGAATTTGGGTTTGTATTTAAATCTTTACCGCGATTTTACGCAAGCCGGCGAAGATGAAATTGATTTGAACATCTGGGATTTTGCCGCGCTTTTGGGTTTGGTCTTTTTAGGCGAAAAAATAAAGAATGACGCCGTTTGGAAATTTTTGAAACAACTCGCCGGCCGCGAAAACGACGAAGATTTCGGCCATGATTTTGCCGCGCCTGACGAATGGCGGATTCCGGCGGATTGGTTGAAAACCTTTGAAACAAACGAACAATGGTCATGGTCAACCGACCGTCAGCGGCTGGTTGTGCGGCATCCGGCGGGTTTCAGCGTGATCAATGTTCGATTGCGCAAGGATTTGGAAATTCAATTAATAGATGAACTGAAAATTTACCGGGGATATTTTGTTGAAATTGCCGAATCCGGATTTAATGATTTTCCCGAAACGTTTATGGAAAATCTAACCGAATATGTTGAGAAACGATTGCGGCAATCCTTAAATCTGCAAACAAATGAACAAATTGCTGAAGTCTTGCTGGCACACCGCGCAACTGCGGCGTTGACGGCGACGCATTTCGACGTAACTTTTCGGCTGGTCGATTTACCGTTTGCGGTCAGGTTTTCCGGGCTTGACCGCGACGCCGGTTGGATTCCGGCGGCGGGCAGATTTGTTAAGTTTCATTTTGTGTGACAGCCGGGAAAACATTGATTAATTTCGGATTTGGATAAATAAATAAGGTTCATAAAAATGTTGGCTTCTGAAGGGCAAAAAAGAAAAGCGGAAGAAAAAAGTTCGGTGAAATCTTCCGCGGCCGCGCAGAAAAAAGAGGAAGGTTTCGGTGATGTTAGGCGAACCCAGGCGGGACATTTCGATTTATATTTTCTGGCGGCAACGGCGAATCTCACACGGCGTTTGGAACAAATTTTCGGGACCCGCGAAGCGGTTTTTGCCGAATATCCGTTTTTGCAGATTTACGATGAGCGGCTGGCCGGTCGCGAACCTGATGATTTAACGGATGAAAATGCCGGCGAATGGTGGAAAAAAACTCTTATTGAATGGGAAAAAACTTCCACATCACATTTGCCTCTTCGCGATTTGTGCAAGAAATTCGATTTGAATTTTGCCTCGATTGTTTTGCTCGTAACCATCGGTCTGGTCGAAGAAGATTCGCGGTTCGGGGCGGTTTTTGAAATTTTTAATGGAACTTCCGATCAAAAGCGTCTGAACTTCGGCACCATCAACGGTTGGCGGCGCGAGGAAAAAGAAAGTGTGGCAAACTGGCAACTCGCCGAACTAAAAGATTTGGGGTTGATTCAATTCGGCAACCTCGAAAATCCGCGCTCCGAATGGACTTTGCAGGTTTCGACGCTGCTCTGGGACGTTCTGCGCGGCGAAAATCAATTCGGTTTTGGCAATTGGGTGAAATTCACGCCGCCCGAGGAATTGCTTTCACTCGAAAATCTCATACTTTCCGCCACACTTCACGAACAAATCAAACTATTGCCCCAAATTTTTGAGCGCGGCGATATTCAGACTATAATCGTGCGCGGCGCAAATCATAACGGAAAAAAAACGATTCTCGGCGCGTTGGCTCAAACGCTTGGGTTAGGTTTGCTGGAAGCCGAAAATCCTGAAATCAGAAAAGATGAGCGTTGGAAATCTTTCGGCACGCTGGCCGTTTTGCTCAATGCGATGCCGATTTTCGGTCTTGATGTCGCGCCGGGCGAAATGATTGAATTTCCGGCACTTCCGCCGGCGGTCAAAGCGTTTGGCGTAACGCTCGGGAAACAAGGCGGAATCAGCGGCGCGGCAACGGAAAAATCTATAACATTGACGGTCAAAATGCCCGAACAATCCGAACGGCGTAAGCTTTGGGGAAATTTTTCTGTCAAAACGGAAACTAATGAACTAAACGAAATCAGCGAGCGTTTCCGGCTTTCGAGCGGCAATATAAGGCGCGCGGCAACGCTTGCAAAATCTTACGCCGGTTTAGCCGGGCGAAAAAAAATAATGCTCGCCGATGTTCAGCAAGCGGCCCGCGTGCTTAACCGACAAGCCCTTGATACCCTGACAATTTATCTCGAACCGCTGGCCGCCAATTGGAACTTTTTGGCAGTCAGAGATGAAACTTTAAGCGATTTAAGACAACTTGAGGAGCGTTGCCGGATTCGTGAAAATCTGCGGAATTATGTTGGCGAAAGTTTGCGCGGACAGCTTCAGGCAGGCGTTCGCGCGCTTTTTAACGGCGGCAGCGGAACCGGAAAAACTTACGCGGCGCGGCTGCTGGCCGCCGCTTTGCAGAAGGATATTTACCGGCTTGATCTTTCAACGATTGTTAACAAATATATTGGTGAAACCGAAAAAAATCTCGCCAAAGTGTTTGCCTTTGTCGAAGAACTCGACGTCATTCTCCTGCTTGACGAAGGCGATGCATTGCTTACCCAACGAACCAGCGTGACGAGCGCCAATGACCGCTACGCCAATCTCGAAACCAATTATCTGCTGCAAAGGCTCGAATCTTTTGAAGGAATTTTGATTGTCACGACCAATGCGAACGACCGCATTGATTCGGCTTTTCAGCGAAGAATGGATACGGTTGTCGAGTTTGTCGCGCCCGAAGTGCCGGAGCGGCGCCAAATTTGGGGACTTCACTTGCCTGAAAATAATAATATTTCGCCGGTTTTTTTGGAAGAAGTAGCGCAAAGATGCGAATTAACGGGCGGCCAAATCCGTAATGTTGCACTGCACGCCGCATCGCTTTCGCTGATTGAAAAAGAATCCCTCAACGGAAAACACCTTGAATCGGCGGTGCGTCGTGAGTATCGAAAAATCGGCGCGATTTGTCCGCTTCGTGAAAGCTCCGAAACAATTTCAAATATTGAACGATGGTAAAAAAAAATGCCCGTTGCCGTTCGCACAAAACGATTTACGCCAAAACCTGCTAATCCGCAGGCTGATCCCCGTTTTCAAAGGGTTAAGGATAAAGTCGGACAAAAAGCAACGCAGTTAAAAAAACATCCGCCCGCCAAGCAAAAAGCAAATGAAGCCGCCAAAGCCGCGAAAGGTCCGCCGAACGAAAAATCCGGCGGTGCGAAAGCCAACAAAGTTGATACTCTAAAAGATACAAAAGCCGAAACTCCGCCGGCGGATAGTTTTCTGACCGTGCTTCGCGCCGAGATTGATAAGGTAATGCCAAAAAATCTCGAAGATTCCACAAATTTTATGGAAGGCGGCGCGGAATCGGAAATGAAAGGCGCGGTCGGCGGCAATGTCAAAGACCAGAAGGAAACGGCTTCAGGAGATTTGAATAAAGCCTCAAAATCGCCGCCGAATGAAGGCGGCGTCCCCGTAAAACCAGTTGAAGCGGTTCCGCCCGATCCGAATGTTCCCGTTTCACCGGTCAACGGCGGCGAAGGAATGCCCGCGCCGAAACCCGAAGCGGAAATTACCGAAAAACAAACAAAAGCCGACGCGCAAACCGCGATCAAGGAAAATCGGCTTGACGGAAAAAGACTCGAAAACAAAGACCCGCGGTTTGCAGCAGTCAAATCGGAAAAGGGCAATGTTGACAAGACCGCCGACGCTTCGCCAGATAAATACCGCGCCGGCGAAAAACAGGCTTTAGGCAAGGCCAACGCACAGGCAAATGTTACTGGCAGAACCGGAATGATCGCTCTAACTTCGGTCAAAAACAAATCGAAATCGGCGGTTACAACACGTCAAGACGCGCAGAAAAAAAAGGACGAACTAAGCCGCAAAGCCGTCACCGATCGCATCGAAGCAATTTATACCGAAACGAAAATCAAAGTTGACGAAAATCTCAACAGTCTTGAACGCGATGTGATGGCGATTTTCGATTCGGGTTCCTCATCGGCAATCTCTTCATTCAAAGCAAACACAAACCGCGAGATTGATGATTTTAAAGATGACCGTTACAGCGGACTTTCGGGCAAAGCGCAATGGGTCATTGATAAATTTAAAGATACGCCGCCCGAAATCAAGAAGATTATCCAGAAAAATTTGCAAACTTTCACGAAAAATATGGATAATTTGGCAGTTCGCGTGGCGGGTTTGGTCGATAAACGCCTCAATAATGCGAAAACCGACATTGACGGCGGACAGGCAAAAATCAAAGCTTTTGTGGCGGGTTTGCCGAAGGATTTGAAATCAGTCGGGCAGGAAGCCGAAAAAGCAATGGATTCGCGCTTTAACGAAATGCGCGACGGCATCGAATCGAAGAAAAACGACCTCGCGCAAAAACTTGCCGAAAAATATAAAGCGGCAACCGATCAGGCCAACGAACTCGCCAAGAAGATCGAAGATGAAAACAAAGGCGCGTTTAAGAAACTTGCTGATGCGATCGGCGAAGTCATCAAGATCATCCTCGAATTCAAGGATAAATTAATGGCTCTGCTCAAAAAAGCCGCCGACGCGATTGAACTTATTCTTGATGATCCGATCGGCTTTTTGGGCAATTTGATCGGCGCCGTCAAACTCGGTGTCAACCAGTTTATCAACAATATCTGGACGCATTTGAAAGCCGGATTTATGAAGTGGCTGTTTGGCTCGCTAGCGGATGCCGGAATCGAAATTCCGACCGATTTATCACTTGTTTCGATTTTCAAACTCGTGATGGGCGTGCTCGGCATTACCTACGCCAAAATGCGCGCGAAAGCCGTTAAACTGCTCGGTCCGACCGCCGTTGCCGTGATCGAAAAACTCGTCGAATATGTCGGTGATTTGATTTCAGGCGGTCCGGCAAAACTCTGGGAACACGTCAAAGCGGACATCGGCGATCTGTATGCGATGGTCATTGATGCGATTCAAAGCTGGCTGATCGAGACGGTCATCAAACAAGCGGCGATCAAACTGCTCTCGTTCTTCAATCCGGCGGGCGCCTTCGTGCAGGCGATTCTGGCAATTTACAACACGGTCGTTTTCATCATCGAAAACGCCGCAAAAATCATGGCGTTTGTCGAAGCCGTGATTAATTCAGTTTCATCAATCGCGCAGGGAGCAATCGGCACGGCGGCAAACTGGATCGAGCAAGCACTCGCCAACACGATTCCGCTCGTCATCGGATTTCTGGCGCGCCTGATCGGTCTCGGCGGAATCAGCAAGAAAATCAAAGAATTTATTGAAAAAGTTCAAACTAAAGTTGATCAGGCGATTGATAAAGCAATTGCCAAAGTGGTCGGAGTTGTTAAGAAATTGTTCGGTAAGATGACGGGCAAAGGCAAGAAAGATGTCGGATCGGACTCGTGACGCTGGATCGGCAGGC
>JBDTZT010000136.1:0-7744 GCA_040005005.1 Actinomycetota bacterium | reverse complement strand
CAGAATCGTCATTTCAGGATATTTTTCTTTCAGAATTTTGATGCCCTGAATGCCATCCATGCCGGGCAATCCGATGTCGGACAGCACAACGTCGGGCAGATTAAATGAAATTCGAGCCAAGGCGTCTTCCATCGAGCGGTAACTTCCCGAACAGGTAAAACCGGGCGTAAATTCGAGTAAGGAAGCAAGTCCTTCGCGGATTTTCGGCTGGTCTTCGATCACTGCCGTTTTGATCGGTTTCGGTTCAGTCGGCGTTAAATTTGTCGGTTCATTTGTCATTAATTTTTCTCCACGAATAAAAGTTTATCCTTTCGACCGGAAGAAGGGCATCACCCGTTCGGGTAAGTTCACTTTTTTTCAGTCATTTACTTAAAATAAAAATAATTTAGCCGAATTTTAAATTATCAGTTATCAGTTATTCCGAAAGTGAAATCGGCAGCTTTTCGGAATAACTGATAACTGACGGCTAAACTATTTAAAGCGGAACGCGCAAAATAATTATTGTGCCTTGGCCGACCGCCGAATCAATCGAATATTCGCCGCCGAGTTCCGCCGCCCGCCGCCGCATACTCGCCAAACCGTTGCCGCCGTATCTTTCCTTGAAATGATTGGCTATTGCCGCGACTGTTGCGGTTGCTTCGGCGGGTAAATCAAATCCGCAGCCGTCGTCCTCGAGGCGCAAAGTCAAAACGTTTTTCTCTAACTGAAAATCAATTTTTGCCGCACTGGCCTGTGAATGTTTGATGATATTATTGACTGATTCCTTAAAAATCAGAAAAACTTCGCGCCGGATGTTCGCGCCCATTTCCGTATCCGCTTCGGGCACGTGAAATTCCAAATCAATCTTCGCGGCGGTCAAACTCTCGCTCGCAAAACGGCGCATTCGCTGAGTCAAATCAAGCAGATGGTCTTTGTTCGGATTGATCGCCCAAACAATATCGCTCATCGCTTCGACGAGTTCGTTGGAAGTTTCGACAAGAAATTCCAGCGGCCGGGCAGCTTCCGCGTTGCCGTTTTGTTTTTGCTTGGCAACCTCGCTGAAAAGTGCGATTTGTGTCAGTGAAGAACCGACATCGTCGTGCAAATCGCGGGCAATCCGAAGGCGGACGCGCTCAAGTTCGGCGAGCCGTTCTTCACGCGCTTTTTCGAGTGCGGCTTCCGCTCGTTTACGTTCGGAAATGTCGCGGGCGATGCCGGTGAAAAACTTTTTGCCGTCCTGCTGAAATTCGCCGAACGAAAGTTCAAGCGGAATTGCGCTTCCGTCTTTGTGCTGTCCGGGCAGTTCAACTGCCGCCCAGGAGATTTTTTTGCGCTTTGACGTTAAATATCGTTTGAGTCCGGCATCGTGCTGCGGACGAAGTTTTTCGGGCATCAGTTTTGTCAAATTTTCGCCAAGCAGTTCGTTAATCGAGTAGCCGAAAATTTTCTCGATCGCGTCGTTGACGTAAACAATTTTACTGTTTTCATCAATCGTGATAATCGCGTCGGAAGCGGTTTCCGCTAATGTTCGATAGCGCGTTTCGCTTTCCTGCGATAAGTTAAGCGCAGCTTTGACGGCGCGGGTTTTTTTGACGCGAAAACGGTCAAGTGCGAAAACTCCGGCACCGACCAGCAAGATAACTCCGGCGATAAACCACCAGCGACGGTAAACCGGCGGCAACAGTTTGAAGGAAATGACGGCCGGTTTTTCGCTGGCAACGCCGTCGGCATTGACGGCGCGAACCATAAAATTATAATTTCCGGCCGAAAGATTTGAGAAATTAACGGTGCGCTGTTCGGTCGGCGCGCTCCAATCAGTGTCCGCACCTTCGAGCATAAATTGATAACGAAGCGATTCGTTCGGGTTAAAATCAATACCGAAAAAATCTATTTGTAAATTGTTTTGCGCGGGCGCGAGTTCGAGATTCGAAATTTCATTTACGCCGAGTTCGGAAATAGATTGATTTTCGCCCGCGATTCGTAGATTGCTCAACCAAATCGGCGGCGCGTTCGATGCTTGTTCTTTTTCAGGCACGATGCGCGACAATCCGCCGGGCGTGCCAAACCACAGCGTGCCGTCTTTCGTGCGAAAAGCGGATGCGACAAAATCGCTCGCCAAACCGTCGTTGACCGAATAATGTTTGATGTGATTTGTGGCCGGCGAAAGGCGGTCAATGCCGCGTGCCGTTCCCGCGTAGATATTGCCGAAAACATCTTCCGTTATGGAACGAACATTGTTGCTCGACAAACCGTTTTCGGTTGTGTAGCGCACAAAATTCAAGTTCGGCGCATTCAAATCTTCGACGCGGCTCAAACCGTTGAGGCTCGACGTAAGCCACAATCTGCCGTCTTGATCCAAATGCAAAGCCGTGATAACGCCGGTTGTCACATCTTCAACCGGAACAAATTCGGTAAAGCGACCGCCGGAAAAACGTGCCAGACCGCCTTCATAAAAACCGCACCACAAATTGCCGCGACCGTCTTCGACAAAGGATGAAACCGATTTGTTGGAAGGAAAACCGTCGGCTTTTGTAAAGGTGTAAAATTTTTCCGTCGAATGATCCCACCGCGCCAAACCGAATTGATCGGAACCCGCAGAACGATTGCTGACCCATAAATCGCCCGCAGAATCTTCAAAAATATGAAATATCAAATCGCCCTTCAAACCGTTTTGGCTATCGTAGATCGCGAGTGGTTTGGCCCGTGCCAAATCGGCAAGATTTTCGACCGCCGGAAAGCGGTAAAGTTTTTCATTCGTCAAAATCCACCATTCGCCGCGGCTGTCCTCAAAGACCGGATTTGAAGACCAAAGGGCGCGCGCATTCGGCGGAATCGGCGGACGCACGGTTTGCAAACCTGTTTCGCTGAATTCGCTGATGAAAAAATCGGAGCCGCCAAAATAAAGCTTGCCGCCGCCCGATTCGTTGATTATCAAAACGGAAGGATTTTTGAGCCCGTCAGCCGTGCCGTAACTCGTAAAACCGCGCCGGTCGAGCCGCATTAAACCCGCCGCCGAACTGCACCAGAGATTGCCGCTCGCATCTTCCGTCATCATTCCGATACCTTGCGGCAAGCCTTGGGCAATCGTATGCGGAATAAAATTTTGCCCGTCAAATTCAACAATGCCGCTGCCGCCCGAGATCCAAATATGCTCGTCCGAGGTTTTATACAAAAACTTTCCGTTGCTTTCGCCAAAACCTTCGACCGCCGCGAATTTAAAAATTTCGCCTGATTTTTCGGGCAGACTTATTTGATTTTTTGGCTGGCTCTGCGCTAAATCGTCCAAATTGTCAATTGCCACGCCTTCGCTTTGTGCAAGTTCTCCCAGAGATTCGGGTTTGATAACGTAAATTCCTGACGCGCGTCCAATCCAGATTCTCCCCGTCTTATCTTCGACGATTCCGTTCAGCGCATCTTTGCGCGGGTCGTTGATCGAATAAAAAATCGCGCGTCCGTCGGGCAGACGACGCACTGCGCCCCAAGTCGTAATCATCCACAAACTCGCGTCCCGGCTTTCGTGAATCGCGGCGATATTAAATTGAATGGAAGGATTGACGGGCAGATTCAATTCCGACGTTTGTGAGGAAAACTTGCCGTCCGTTTCGCTCAAACGACTAAGATTAGAAGCTCCCACCCATAAATTTCCGCTGCGGTCTTCGTATAAAAATCCGCGTTGATTATTAATGAACTCGGCATTGAGCATCGGTCGGTCGCTAATTTGCGTTCGATTTTCAACGGGTTTTTTCGGATCGAAGCGATAAAGTCCGCCGGTCGTCGTAATCCAGTAGATACCGCTCCGTGATTCTAAAATCTGTTCGATTCCGGGCGGCGAATTTCGACCCCCGACCTGATAAGTGATAAACCGGAAACCGTCGAAACGCGAAAGCCCGTCACGTGTTGCAAACCACAAAAATCCGTGCGAATCGCGCATCAGATAAGAAACAAAACTGCTTCCAAGCCCATCGGCGGAAGTAAAAACTCTGACGGGTAATTGTTCGGCGTAAAAATTAGCGGACAAAAAAAACAAACAGAGCAAGGCGCACAAACAGCGGCTGAACAAAGGTTCGAATATTTTTGCAAATAGTGTTCGCTTTTTTATCATCAACGACTTTCCTTTGTTATTTGAGTACAGGAATTTTGTGCCCTGTGCATTATACATTTAATCGCCCGAACGCGAAATTATAAGGAGAAAAGCCTGGCGATAATAATTCTCTCAGGCGATCAAAAATATTGCCAAACCATTTTCAACTTTCAACTTACCCGAACGGGTGATGATGGGCTTCTTTATTTCAAGTATTCATTATATTGCCGGGGCAAAAAAGTGTTGCCAATCGGCATTTGTAAAAAAATATATTTAGACAGGAGAAAATTATATGGCAAGAAGAAAATTTCATCTGAAACGGCAATTAATGTACGGAATGAAGGGCGATGACGTGAAAATGATGCAGCAATGGCTGACGACGGCAAACGACTGCTATCAATTTTACAACTACCCGATTCCGACCACCGGCTATTTCGATATGTATCAAACGCTGGTCGCGCTGACCCGCTTTCAGGATTGGGCGGAAATGGACCGGACCAACTGTTATAACCTCGATACCCATTCATACCTGCATTTATGCGTCAACGAAACTCTTAAACTATGGAATTATCCCGATTATTCGCTGTGGGATAAATAAAAGAACAAATACTAAAATGGGGATTTTGACCGCCGTGTGAGACGGCACTGAGGAAGCAATGATATGAAATACGATAATAAAAAAAGACTGCAAAAAATCGCGGGAATGTTTCTTTTGGCATTGATCGGGTTGACGTTAAATGCCAATGCCGCGGCGCCCGCCAACGACAATTTTGCCAACGCGCAAGCACTTGATTTGCCGGTTTATAACGTGGGCATAGACAATACGCAGGCGACGGGCGAAGTGGGCGAACCGAATCACGCAGGTGCTTCGGGCGCGCTTCATTCGGTCTGGTTTAAATGGACTGCGCCTGACAATTACAGCATTACGATCGAAGCGGTCGGCAATTTAGACAGCACTCTGGCAGTTTATACGGGCGTGTCGGTCAATGCGCTGACACAGGTGGCGGCAAACGATAATGTCGGCAACGGGCAAAACAAATACAGCCGCGTAACTTTTGCGGCAGTTGCCGGAACAACTTATCGAATCGCCGTCGCGGGCGCCGGCGGCGCGGTCGGCGCGACAATTCTCGATCTGGACATCAATGCCGCCGAAAGCGGTCGAATCTCCGATTTTGACGGCAACGCCCGCAGCGATTTCGCGCTTTTTCGTCCAAGCAATAATACCTGGTATATTGATACGGACCTATATTCAAACGATAAACTCTACTTGCCTTTCGGGTTAGCCGGAGATTACCTGCTTTCGGGCGATTATACGGGCGACGGTAATTCTTCGGACGCGTGCGCGTGGCGGGAATCAACCGGCGTTTTTTATGTGCTGAATCATCTGAACAATACGGTTATCATCTTAAAATGGGGTATCACCGGCGATATTCCCGTGAGCGGAGATTTTGACGGCGACGACGTGGCGGATTTTGCCGTCTGGAGACCTTCGACCGGAACATTCTGGGTTCGCAAAAGTAGGGACGGGACGGCTTTGATCCGGCAATGGGGCGCGGGCACGACCGATATTCCGATTCCGGCAGATTACGACGGCGACGGCAAGACAGATTTTGCTGTGCGCCGCCAATCGGGCGCGGAAGAAGGAAATTTTTATATTCTCCGCAGTTCGGATAATTCGTATATCGTCAAAAATTGGGGATTGAAAAGCGATTTCATCGTGCCGGGCGATTACGATTTCGACGGCAAAAGCGACATCGCCGTGTATCGTCCGGGCGATAATACTTATTACGTGATTGGCAGCCAGACCGGAGCGCCGATTTACAAAAGATGGGGAACGGCGGGCGATATTCCCGTGTCGGGCGAATATATCACCAATCCGCATTCGGCTTTTAACGTCTGGCGACCATCTACCGGAACGCTTTATATTCTCGACCGGAACGATAATGGATATGCTTTTCAATGGGGCACAAGCGGTGATTTCCCGATTAACTTGCTTGATGTTTTTTAAGTAGGCAACGGCAACAATTCTTATTTGGACGAGGCTTAAAATCTCGTCCTTTTTTATTTCCGAAGAGGTAGAAATAAACCGAAAATGACCAAACTTTTTTTCAGAATCCGGCAATTTCAAAATTCCGCAAAACATTTTTACCTCGATAAACACTGCTCAAAACACAAATACTTAACTTCCGAAATAGCTTACCTGAACGGGTGATGTTTGATTTTTCCGGGCGGCGTTTAATGGTTGGGTGATTAATAAACGCAATCTTAATTAAAGGATAAATAGACAATGACAGATCAACAAATTTTATTGGTTCAGCAAAGTTTCGCCGCGCTCGCGCCGGATGCCGAGATTATCGCGGACATTTTTTATAACCGTCTTTTTGCACTCGAACCGAAACTGGAATTGATGTTTCCGGCGGATCTAATCGAACAGAAACGCAAATTGATGACGACGCTTGAGTTTGCCGTCGAATCGCTCGAAAAAATGGACAGGCTGACACCGGCGCTCGAAGCGTTAGGACGCAAACACGCGGGTTACGGCGTGCGCGATGCGCATTACCACATTGTCGGCGAGGCTTTGCTCGAAACGCTCGGCGAATATCTCGGCAAACGATTTACGGCAAACACGCGGGCGGCGTGGGCGATGATGTTTTTTGTTGTGGCAAACGTTATGAAACGCGCCGCCCGCAATGTACAAACTCCCGTTTTTGCTTAATTCAAATTTATACAGATAGTCAAAAAAAAGGATAAAACAATGTATTCATTCAACCAAATCATAAATTCGGCAATTAATTCTAAGTTAACGCGAACGATTTTAACTTTTAGTTTCTCGGCACTCGTCTTCGTATTTTCAGTCGGCGCGGCACAGGCGGCAACTTACACCGTGACCAGCACCGCCGATACAAGCGGCTCGACGTGCGCCGCCAATTGTACGCTGCGACAGGCGCTCACGGCTTCTTACTTCGACATTAACGCGGTCATCAATTTCAACATTTCAGGCGGCGGCGTAAAAACGATTACGCCTTTATCGGCGCTGCCGGAGGTCGGACACATCACGATTGACGGTACCTCGCAGCCGGGCTACAGCGGCACGCCCCTGATCGAGTTAAATGGAAACAGCGTGAACGTTAACCCAAGTTACGGCTTGGTTATAAAAAGCACGACGACCATTCGCGGGCTGAGCATCAATCGGTTTAACACCAGCGGCATCTACGTGGCAACCGTTGTCGATGGTTTAGGCGACCCGATTCCCGTCAATGTCACTATCAAGGGAAATTACATCGGAACAAATGCCGCCGGCAGCGCCGCTCTCGGAAACGGCTACGGCATTTTTGTTGACGCCTACGTTGGAACGGTTACCATCGGCGGAACGGGCGCGAATGACCGCAACCTTATTTCCGGTAACAACCTTAGCGGCGTTGATATTTCGGGCTGCGCCATCTCTTATCCGGGGATTGATGCGTCGGTTAAAGGAAATTATATCGGCACTGATGTGACGGGCAATATCGCCGTGGGCAATTTATCATCCGGCGTCTTTGACGAATGCAGCGATTCGACGATTATCGGCGGAACGACGGCCGCCGAGCGCAATGTTATTTCGGGAAACAAGGGAAATGCCGGGATTGAGTTACAGGGCAATGACGTGACGGTGCAGGGAAACTACATCGGGACGAATGCCGCCGG
>JBDTZT010000135.1:0-7767 GCA_040005005.1 Actinomycetota bacterium | reverse complement strand
TACGGACTTTTCTACGACCGCGTTTTCACGAATCTTTTCAGCAATTCGAGCGGAAATCCGCCGTTTTCGACCGCTATTCAGGAAATTCCTCTGAACGGTACAGGCGGATTTTTGATTGATGACGCGGCGCGTTTGGCTGCCCGAACAAGTACAAATCTCGTGCAGGACGGCGATGAATTAGGTTTAGCCGTGATTTTCCCGAACGCGCGAAACAATATCTTGCAGAAAAAATTCGTGACGCCGAACAGCGCGAGCTGGAACTTCGGTTTTCAGCGCGAACTTGGCAACCAATTCCTATTGGAAGTTGATTACGTCGGCACGAAAGGCACGAATCTGATTCGTTCGATTGACGCGCAAATGACGAGCGTGGCCCGCGTGAATGCGATTACGGGTTTAAATAATCCGGTTAGTTCGAGTCCCCGGACAAATTATCTGAATGGCACTTTGAATCAGGCTTTCGGACAAAACAGTGCGTTTTTGATTACTTCCATCGGAAATTCGAGCTACAACGCGATGCAGATTCGCGTAACGAAAACTTTGTCGAACAAGCGTTTCGGTTTGGGACAACTTCAGGGTTTTTATACGTGGAGTCATTCGATTGACGACGCGGCGGATGCTTTGATCACGGGAACGAGCGACCGCAGTTTGCCGCGTGATTCGTCAGGTTTTGCGGGCGGTTTCAAACTCGAACGCGGCGATTCGAGCTTTGATGCGCGGCATCGTTTCGTGCTGAACTTTATTTACGAACTGCCGTTTCGTTCAACCAATGGTTTCGTCAACCGTTTGATCGGAAACTGGACGCTTTCGGGAATTTATCAGGCGCAGACAGGCTATCCGTTCAGCGTCTTTATGAACGGCGTTGACCGTCAGGGAACCGGCTTGAGCGCACGCGCAAGTTTCGGAAACGGAAGCAATAATTTTGCGACCAACCAAACTGCTTCAAACAGCCGCGTTTATACCGGACCTGATCGTTCGCTCTTTGCTTCGACCGTTCCGCTCGACGGAAATCAAGGCACCGTCGGACGCAGCACGTTTCGCGGTCCCGGTTATTCAAACTTTGATTTCTCGCTGATCAAACGGATTCCGATCACCGAAAAAATGCGTTTCACGATTCGGGCGGATTTCTTCAATCTGTTCAACAACGTAAACTTGGGAATTCCGGTCAGCGACGTGAACAATGCCAGTTTCGGTTTGTCCACGACTGCCGCCGCAGCGCGGATTATCCAGTTTGCCGGACGGTTTGATTTCTAAATTTATTCTCAAATTTGGAATTGAAACGGTGGTTTGACGACCGCCGTTTTTTTGTTTGTCAGAATCTTGAGCGGTAAGGAATAGGTAAACGGAGCGCATTTGAAGTTAATATTTACTACTCACTGCCACACTTCGTGTTCTAACCTCAAATAAATCGTCACAAATCCTTTTTCAGCGGTGTTTTCTTTTTACAGTCTGTCCAAAATTTTGGAAAAAAGTTTTAAGATTGAAACCTTTTCAAATTTTTGAGCGTTAATTTTACTGTCCTGTTTTAATAATTGTCATACAAATAGTGATTTTTCCGCGTCTGACACGCAAATTGCGTCGGTTAAGAACGGATCCGATTTGTTGCTGTCTATTGCCGGTTAGAAAATGTTTCTTAAAGGTTGATAGTTGCTGTCGTTACAGCAACTTTTTAATCTTTAATACCATCGTATTTTTTAATAGTTTTTCTAACTTCATTAGAGATTTAACTATGGACGACAATGTTTTGCGGTATGAATTCGAAAACTATGTTCTACTGCCGTCTGAACGGCTGCTTTTCTGTGCCGGAGAAGCTATTTCTTTGAAATCGAAGGTTTTTGAAACTTTGCTGACGCTGGTTCGTCAGCAAGGCGAATTGCTCACAAAAGATGAATTGATGGAAAAAATTTGGGGCGATAGTTTTGTCGAAGAAGCAAATCTGACACAAAATATTTTTACGCTGAGAAAAATTTTCGGTGAAAAACCGCGTGATCATCATTTTATCGTCACTGTTCCGGGGCGCGGCTATCGTTTTGTTGCCAAAGTTCGCACAATTTCTGAATCGAAAAGCGAAAATTCTTTAAACGGCGCAAATCATTCGGGCAACGGACACAGCCGATCACTTGCCGTTCTGCCGTTGAAATTTTTGATTCCGAAAGAATCCGAGAGCAAAAAATATCTCGGTTTGGCGATTGCCGATTCGTTGATAACGCAACTCGGCGCAAACCGTAAATTTTCGATTCGCTCGACGGAGGCTATTCTGAAATACACCGAAACCGAAAAAGACGCGCTTTCAATCGGTCGTGAATTGGATGTAGATGTCATTTTAAGCGGCACTATTCAAACATCGGAAGCAAAAATTCGCGCCAGTCTCCAACTGCGTGACATCAAAAGCGGAGAGACAATCTGGGCGGATAAATTTGAGGTTATCTCCAATGATTTTTTTGAAATGCAGGACAAAATTTCGAGTCAAGCCGCCGATGCTTTGACGATTGAAATCAACAAAAAATCAGCCGTTCAAAAAATGCCCGAAAACGCTGAAATTTATCAGAAATATTTGAAATACCGCTTTTTCTGGGAAACCCGAACCGAAGAAGGATTGCTCAAAAGTCTGCAAGGCGCAAAGGAAATCATTGCCGCCGCACCTGATTTTCCGCTCGGTTACGTCAGTCTTGCCGATTCGTATCTTTTGCTCGGACATCATCTCTATTTTTCGCCCGACAAAGTTTACGGAAACGTCAAAATAGCGGTCGAAAAGGCACTCGAACTCGACCCGCAGCTCGCCGAAGGGTACACCACCAAAGCCGATTATTGTTTTATCACCAAAGATTGGGAGCAATGCGAAAAACTTCATCAAAAATCTATTGCGTTAAAACCCGATTACGCTTCATCGCGTCATTGGTATAGTTGGTTTTTGACGGCAATGGGCAGATTTGACGAATCTCTCGAGCAAATTGAACAAGCGCAAAGGCTCGACACAAATTCGCTGTATTTAAGTACAATTCGCGGTGTTCCGCTTTGTTATAAAAAACTATTTGACCAAGCCATCAGGCAATTTCAACTTGTTTTGGAAATAAATCCGGGCTACAAACGCGCTCATTATTACCTCGCCTGGGCGTTGTTTCATTCGGGACGCCGGGAAGAAGGAATCGCTGAATTTGAAAAAGTTGTCGTTGCCGAACCGATTCAGCAAACTATTGCATTGCTTGGCTATTGTTATGGCGTGGCGGGCAAACACGCACAAGCGCGGGAGATGCTTAAACAGCTTGATAATATAGAAAGCCGTAAATATGTTTCGCCGACGGCGCGCGCCATAATTTATACCGGTTTAGGTGAAAAAGACGAAGCCTTAAGCGAACTCGAAAGAGCATTCGAGGAAAATTCCGCGTGGCTTGTCTGGCTTAATGTTGATATGCAATTGGAAAGTTTGCACGATGAGCCGCGTTTCAAAAATTTGATTGAGAAGTTAAACTTTCCGAATAAACCTTAAATTTCCAGGTTAAGTACTTTCTTTTTTCGCAAGATAAAACCCAAATTATCTACAAAACATCAAATATTTTAAGATTTAATGATGTTGATATTTTTGTCAACAACTTATTTCAGCTAAAAATTTCTCTCAATAAAACCTCATAAACTTTTCATATAAAAGACTTAAATCATCACTAAAACGTTTTTCACAATTTCGGTTTTCAAGTTGCTTTCCTAAACAGCGGATATGTTTTCGCACAGTTTTGACTCTCTCAAATCAAAAGAACTGTGTTTCAGCAATTTCAAAAAATCCATTGTTTAAGGAGCAATAAAGATGATAAAAAAATGCAGATTAATGTTTTCGATTGCCGCTATAATTTTGGGCTTGGCAAGTTTCAATTTTGCCCAGGACAGATTCGGCTCAATCGAAGGTATCGTCAAAGACACTGCGGGCGCGGTGATTCCGGGTGCCTCGATCAAAATCGAAGGCAATGCTTTTAGCCGGACAGCCACCGCCAACGACGAAGGTTTTTACCGTGTTTTGGCGGTTCCGCCCGGCGATTATACCATTACCGCGAGTTCGAATAATTTTTCAACCAGCGAGCCGACCAAAGCGATAATCGTTCTTGGCAAGGCAACGCCGATTGATTTTTCATTGCAGCCGTCGGGCGTGAATGCTACCGTCACGGTGAGTGGCGACGTGGCGACGATTGATACGACATCGAGCCGCGTGCAGGACAATCTCAGCACCGAAAGAATCAATCAACTGCCGAAAGGTACTAATTTTTCTTCCGTGCTGGCAATGACATCTTCGGTTCGCAAAGAAACGAAAGGCGCGGGTTATCAGATTGACGGTTCATCCGGCGCAGAAAATACGTTTATTGTTGACGGTCAGGAAGTTACCAATTTCAACACCGGACAATTAAACAGCAACAACGATTTGCCGTTCGGTCTGATTCAGGAAGTTCAGATCAAAACGGGCGGTTTTGAAGCCGAACACGGCGGCGCGACGGGCGGCGTGATCACACTGGTCACAAAGCGCGGCGGAAATCAGTTCACGGGTGATATTGGAACTTCGTTCAATACGAGCAAACTCGAGCCGCGAAGTCTGTTTATTGACAATTTTACCCCGAATTATTCAGGCTTGGCGGTCGGTGAAAATGCTAATTATTTTCAACACCGGATTTTAGATCAAAACAAAGATGCGCTGAGATATTTTAATCCGCCGGGCGACAATTATACATTTTTCTTCCCGTCAGCTTCTCTTAGCGGTCCGATTGTCAAAGACAAATTGTGGTTTTTCGGAAGCTACAATTTGCAGAATTACGACATCAGCCGGGATGTTTCTTATCCGGACGGAACGACCCAAAGATATAACCGCAAAGAACGGCGCGATTACGGATTTTTCCGGCTTGACGGGCAAATCGGCAACAAACTTAATCTGACGGGCAGTTATACTTATAATCCGCTCAAGGTTAATGGCGATTTACCTGATTTTACAGGTCTAGCGACATCTCAGCCGAATAACGGAACGATATTCGGAAGCCAATTTATTGATACGCAAGGCGGTCGCCGCGCCAGTGCGATTTATAATTTCAGCGGAACCTACACGCCGAACAGCAACTGGATAATTTCGTCGCGTTACGGGCAAAGCTATCTTAACGAAAAATTAGGAAGTTACGGCATTCCGTCAATTGACCGGGTGCGCTGTCTGAACGGAAATACGGCTTTTCCGGGCGTCACGCCGGCGGGCAGCTGCGTCGCCGGATTTTCAAATGTTCCAAACATTTTGGGAGTCAATCGGGACATTTCCAAACGAACGACTTTTGATGCGGATTCGAGCGTTATTTTCAACAGTTTAGGTCGTCATAATCTGAAGTTTGGCTATCAATTGAACAAAATCAGCAATGATGTTTCAACCGGCTATTCGACCATCGGCGGACAAGGCGAAATTCGTCTTTTCTACGGCTCGACTTCGCGCGGTGTCGGCGGCGGACCGGGACAAATCGGTTACGGCTACATTCAATATTTCGGCACCAACGGCAACACTTCGAGCAAGAGTCAGGCACTTTATGTGCAAGACAGTTGGACGATCGGACGTTTGACGATCAACCCGGGTTTCCGCATCGAAAAAGAAGATGTTCCATCGTTTACAGCAACCGGAGTTCCGATTGTGTTCGGTTGGGGCGACAAACCCGCGCCGCGCATCGGCTTTGCACTGGACGTTTTCGGCAACGGTAAATCAAAACTTTACGGCGGTTACGGATGGTTTTACGACCGTTTCAAATATCAATTGCCGCGTGGCAGTTTCGGCGGCGATATTTTAAGACGGATTTATGTTCCGCTGCTTGGAACAAATCCCAATTACACGTTCTACACCAGACAATACATCTTGGCGAATCAGGTTTTGGATGTTGACCTGCGGGTTCCTTCAAACTCGCCGACCGATAATCGGGTTGACCCGAATTTGAAAGCGGCGCGCGAAAGTTCGCTGGATTTGGGTTATGAACAAGAACTCAACCGAAGTTTCTTGTTCGGCGTTCGCTACACGCACAAACAGATTGACCGGGCGATTGAAGACATCGGCGTTTTTGATGCCAATCAAAACGAACTTTTCTTTATCGGCAATCCGGGTTTGGGGCTGACATCGCGGCCGTTTTTCCCCGGAATTCCGGCAACCCCGAAAGCCGAACGTCTTTATGACGGACTCGAATTAAAGTTGAGCAAACGTCTGTCGAATAATTACTTTTTCAATGCGAGCTACACTTACAGCCGTCTTTTCGGTAATTATTCAGGCCTCGCGAGTTCTGATGAAAACGGACGCTCTAGCCCGAATGTCAATCGTTTCTTCGACATTCCGTTTCTTGGTTTTACCGCCGACGGCAAACCCGACAACGGAAGATTGGCGACCGACCGACCACACGTTTTCAAGATCAACGCGGGTTACAATTTCAACTGGTTTGGCAATAAAGTCAATACTACGGAATTCAAAGCGTTTTTCCTCGGTCAAAGCGGCTCGCTGATTTCAACCAGAGTCAGTGCTTATGCGGCAAATACTTTCCTGTTCGGTCGCGGCGATTTGGGGCGCACTGATACTTACACGCAAACCGATTTTGCTGTTTCACACAAATACAAATTCGGACGCGATGCAAGATACACGCTGGCGTTTGATTTGGACGTCTTGAATCTGCTCAATCAGGAAGCCGTCACGAACAAATTTCCGATTCTCTTCTCCGGCGATTTGGCGGCCGGTTCCGTTCAGCAATTTTTCCCGGGCGTGACGGACGAAACTTCGTTTATTCGCCAAATTTTCAACGGCGGATTATCTTCGACCATTCAGGAACTGAATCGTCGCGGAAACGCCGGTGCAAATACTTGCGGAGCAACCGGAACAGCCAGTTGTGCCGCATTCAAGACCGACGCGCGGTTTAATCAGCCTTCCGATTATCAACTTCCGCGTTCGGTGCGTTTCGGTTTCCGCTTTTTGTTCTAAAAATTCAAAAAGTTTGAAACTGAACAGCTTAGACCTGCTCCTTGACGGAGCAGGTTTTCTTCGTTTTTTATTATGAAAAATCTATTGGTAATTTTCTTTATTGCAGTTCTGACTTGTCTTTCGGCTAAAAATGTTCCGGGACAAAATTCGGTCAGCGGCGTTGTTTTCGATGAAGCCAGAAAACCTGTCGGCAAAATCGAAGTCGAATTGCTTGATGAATTTGAACGGCTTTTGAAAACCACCAAAACCGTGTCTTCGGGGTTGTATATTTTTCAAGGAATTCGCGCCGGAATTTATTATGTGCAGGTCAGAGTTGACGGCACAAATTTCAAATCAACAAAGGAAAGACTCCAACTCGGACAATCGAACCGCACCAGTCCAACGACCGGATTGTCTTCGGGCAGCGAATCTTTACAGATCAATTTCACCTTGGAAATTGACCGTCGAAATAGCCAAACGCCGCTCAGCAATGAAGTCGTTTTCGCGCAAAATGTACCGAAAGAAGCGGAAAAATATTACGAAAACGCGCTCAAAAAATTTGACGACAAAAAACAAGACGAGGCGATTGCCGAACTTGAAAACGCTATCAAAATCTTTCCCGAATATTTTCTCGCGCTCGAAAAAATCGGCTACGAATATCTGGCGAAAGCTAAATTCGCCGAATCCGAAACGTCTTTTGCAAAGGCTTTGCAGGTTAATCCGAAAAGTTTTTCGGCGAAATCGGGTTTGGGCATTGCCGAATATAAACTCGGTAAAAAGCAGGAAGCCGTCAAAACGCTCGAAGAATCAATCGTCTTAAATCAATCGTCGGC
>JBDTZT010000134.1:0-7776 GCA_040005005.1 Actinomycetota bacterium | reverse complement strand
AAAACGGCTGACTCGTTTTTGACAAACGAGTCAGCCGTTCACGGAATTAAATCGCGCGAAAGAGAATTACGGATTCTGAGTTTCCGGAATTTTGCCGCGGCGCGTCAAACCGGATTTGCGCTGCGACTTCCGGATAAAGCCGAATGCCTCGTATAATGCGCTGTCGTCGCCGTAATCGTCGTGACCGACAGTGCCTGCAATGATTTGATCAATCAACTTCAAAGTCTTGACGTCTTCGGATTCGCGCAGAGCGATTTGCTGAGTTCTCTCGTTCTCGATTTCGGCGAGCCGGCGGCGCGGTGTCATACTTTTTTCAACCTGCGGCAGCAAATCGGCCAGAGTTTTATTGTTAAACTTCACATCGGGCGCAATATCTCTCAGAGCGTTGAGAGCTTTTTGCATTATTTCTTCATTTTTTTTAGGACTATTCGGCATAACTAATACCTCGGAATCTTGCGAGAATTTAGGAATCTGGGATAAAACGCCTTCACGGATACAACAAGGCACAAACAAAAACGTCGGGGAGTGCCGAAAAATTTCTCGCAAGTAAATAACACTCGGCGTCATTCTTGTTCTGCCCGCTATTATCGAATGAAAATAAATATCGCGTCAAAGTGGATTCCCACACCGCTAAGTGTGGCTAACCACAGTAAACAAGAGTGTTTCCCCGCTAATTCCAATGGGTTTCGGCATCAGTTAAAATCTTCAAATTTGCGCCGGCGGATCGTCCTGCTCAGCTTGGGTAACCTGTTATTTGACTTGCGTAGAACAATATTGAAGGCAAGTAGCGCGTTACTTGCCTTGCGGATCGCCATCCTAAAACCGCCGAACGCCATTCCAAGGTTCAGTAACGCGCTACTTGTCTTGCGTATCACGAAACAAAGGCTTAGTAATACAATACTTGACTTGCGTAACGCGTTACTCAAAACAAGTAGCGCGTTACCAATCTCTAACTTGATTCATACTTCAATTAATTCATCTATTTTACTCTAAAATTGCAGCGCGGACGCTTTCGTCCGCGCTCCAATTTAAGCCTTCTGCGCTCCAATTTTGGGCATTAGATTTTGGATTTTCTACCTTTGTTTTGAGTTTTTTCTAGTTTCCTTTGCAAGATTTAAGGTCATTTGCCGGCGTTGTTCGATTTGTTCTTTGAGTTCGGCGGTTTCTTCCTCGTCTGCTTCTTTATAGAGTCCGGCGGTCATCAGATCAAAGACGGGCAGACGCGCTGTTTCAGGCATTCTATCCTTTTCGCCGCGCACCGAAAACCAGATGATTTTGTTTAATATTTCGGGATTTGCCAGATCGGCGTGGGCGAAATTCTGGGCTTCGGTGAGGCGCATCATCGCGCGCATTTCGGCAGTCGTTTTGGCGGGCGGAAACAGGTTGTCGAGCGCAACCTTCGGCAGCGTTGCCGCGTAATGCGAAAGATCGGGTTCATCCGTGAAAATATCCATCGGCGAAGCGGTCGCATCGAGCAGATTCATCGGGTCGAGGCCGAGCAGGATTTCCATCGTCCGGATCATGCTCACGGTGTTGTGAAAATCGTGAATAAGCGCACCTTTGCGGTTATAGGCACTGATTATCAAGGCGGGAGAACGATGCGCGTCAACGTGATCGGGTCCGTCCTGCGCGTCGTCTTCGACGATGAAAATCGCCGTGTCCTTCCAATACGGACTGTTCGAGACTTCTTCGACCAGCCGCCCGACGGCATAATCATTTTCGGCCACATAAAACTGCGGCGTCGGCGTTTTTTCGCGGTAACCGTTCGTGTGATCGTTTGAAACGTGCATAATTGAAAGATTCGGCATCCGGTCGGGTTTTCCGCTGTTCAAATCGGTAACAAAACCTTTAAATTCCTTCTGCCATTCGCCGAAACGCGAATTTCCGCGATAAAGCGGGTTCGGGTTATCTTCCGTTATTTCGGGGCGGCATTTGCAATCACTCTGCTGAAAACTCTTATAGGAATCCGTCGTCATGATGTCGGGCGTGTATAGATCGAAGTTGCGATAGGTCGGGTTAAAATGGTTTTCCAGCGTTTTTTTGGTCGGAAACGCGGCTAAGGTCATGGAAATGTCGGGATAAGTTTTGTCTTTCCGCGTGTTGACTTCTTTGACATCGTTTTCCGAGATCGTCCCGAGAAATTCGCCGTAGTTGCGGTAGGTCAAACCTTTGCGCTGCGCCGCGTCCCACAGATAAAGCGTTTCGGGTTCGGCAATGTCGCGATTTCCCTGCCGGTATGGAACGAATTTCTGCATATAACCGACAATTTCTTTCTCCGTCACCGGCAAATCAAAGACGGGCGGCAGAATGTCGTTCGGCGTAAATATTGGCAGACGATTAAAGCCTTCGTAATCGTAGCCGCGCCCGCGTCCCGAATAATCCCAGCGGAAAGCCTTGTCAACATAATCGTTGGAAAAAGCGGCGGTTGACCAGTTATGACCGTCGGGCGAGGCTTCGGCATTGACAAAAAATCTATCCAACAGACCGAAACGCTGTGCCAAAGCTCGCGCATTCGGCGTGATGTTTTGTTCTTTTCCGCCTGGTGATTTGGCGGTTTCGCCCGCGCCGAAGATGGCGAGACGTTCATCGCCATCGGCTTTGCGGCCGTCGCCCGAAGTCCTTAAATCGCCGAAAACCTGATCGTAAGTGCGGTTTTCGCGGATGATGTAAATGATATGTTTGATCGGCGTTGCGCCTTTGAAAAGCTGCGTCTTTCGTTCGCCGAGCAGTTCGTTGTTACGCATTACCTGCTGCGTATAATCAAAGAGCTTTCGCTCGTCGGGAATCGCCACATAACTGATATTGCCGACCACCAGCGAAACGGAATACTGCCCGCCCAATCTATGCTCTTTCGGGGGAAAAAGCGCGTTCGGCGCGTTCGGCGCGAAACCCGAATTATTGACGATCAACGATGAATTTTCGACGCCCGTGCCTTTCCCGTTCGCGACGAAAAGTTTATTGCCGACGACCGCAATCGCCGAGGCGTATTGTCCGGTCGGGATGAAACCTTTGAGCTGAGAGTTAAGAGTTGAAAGTTGAGAGTTTGTCTTTGATTCCCGACTCTCGACTCCTGACTCAAGACTAACGACAGCAACCGCGTTCGCGTGGGCATTGGCGATATACAGAGTTTTTTCGTCATTGCTCAGTGCCAAACCTTCGGGACTCGCACCGATCCGGGCGGATTCGGCGAGTTTGAGATTGATGTTTTCGATTAATTTATCCTGTTTCGTATCAATCACCGAAACGCTGTCGGCATTTGAATTAACGACGAATAACAATGTCTTGTCGCGGTTCAGAATCATTGCCGTCGGATGGCGTTCGACCGCGATATGCGAAACTTTGTTTTGATTTTGCAGATCAACGACCGCGATATTCGCGTCGCCCCACAGCGAAACGTAAGCCTTGGCGGCATTTTTACCGTCCTTCGCCGGAATGATCTCAACGTCATATGGATAAACGAACTGCGTCGAACCGGGACGCCCGAGCGAAACCCGCGTGAGCCGGCGCGTTTCGCGCAAATCGCTGACAATGCCGAGCGAATCGCCGAGGTTATTGGCGGAAAATACAGTGTTTGCGTCGGGACTGACAGCAATTCCCGTCGGATAAACCGCCGCCGCATTATCGTTATAAAGCGGTGAAGGCGCATTTATGGCAAATCCGCTGACATCTATAAACTCAGCTTTTATTTTTGTATCTTTGCCGTCCGAAGCGGGCATCATCGGCTTCGGTTTGTCGGGCGAAAATTTGAAGATCCAGATTTTGTTTTCAAAACCGCCCGCGATAAAAAGCCGAAAACTTCCGTCGGCGTCCGCGATTTCGGAAAATCTCGCGCCGAAGTTCGCACTCTGCGGCGACGGGAAATAAACGTTTTGAATAACTTTCGGTGTTGGTTCGGCGTTCAAATCAATGACGGAAACCGATTGCTGTCCGCGATTGGTATCACCGCTGAATTGAAGCCCGAAACCGCTGTTGATTGCCAGCAGAAAACGCCCTTGGCCGTCTTTTCCCGTTTTATCGGGCGAACGCACAAAGTCAACCGGCAAACTTCCGACCGCCGTTTTACCCGTCGTCTCGTCCAAAATCAAAGTTCCGGCCGGCGTGATTTTGCGTCCCTGCGAAGCGGGTTCATCCGTAACTTTCGCGTCATCATTGGCCGATGACGCGACCAAATTCCCAAAATAAAGGGCGGCTAACGTAATTCCCAAAAAACTGAACAAAAGCGCGGTTTGGCGTATTTTCATAATTGAATCTTTATTTTCCGAACTTAGCGATTGAAAAGCAATGTAAGTAACATTATAACTAAATTCCGAAGATTTTGATTTAACTTAATGTTAAAAATCTCCGAATTACCCGGATTTCGCAGCATTCTCCAAAAATCGGCGGTAAAACCTTATTTTTCGGTAATATACCTTGAGTCATATTTTTTATAAGAGCCATAAAAAAAGTGTTGGCAATCCCGATTCAAGTGTGCTAGAATAAAATTCAAATTTAGGAAAGGGGAGATTGATCTATGAATTGTTGGCACTGTAACAATGAACTTGTTTTGGATTTTACGAGCGAAGATTTTGAAAAATTTTACCATTGCACGGTTTGTGAAAAATGGTATGAAAGTTATAAGGAAAAAGTGAAGATCAACGGGGCGGTTCCGGTCAGATTTGTTGAATTGGATGCGCGTCCGCAAATACCTTCGGCGGAATATAGATTATCTACTTAGCTTTTGACAATTAAAAATAATTTTTAATGAGGTCGGACGATGAAAATCGCCCGACCTCATTTATTTTAATCGTTCGTTCCTTTTCAGGTTCTATTTTGAAACCGATTTTTTAGGTTTCGGTTTTCTGGCATTGATTTCACGCTCGATGTCTTGTTTTTCCTCATCTTGTATTTCCCTTAAAATAACCGGAATTTTAGGAACAAGCCGCTCCTGCGTCAACTGCAACGTGTCGGTCAGCAACGGAGTCATCGTTTTCAAAGTCTTTTGTCCCGTCGGCGTTTTGTAAAAAGCCAGCAAATCCCTGATTTCGTCCAATGTGTAATATTTGTCATAGACGATTGATGCAATGTCGTTGATCATCTCATTGTAATTCAGTTTCTGCATCATCTTGTCCAGATAGCGTTTGGACATCTCCTTTTGATTTGCTGACAAAGATTCCCGCAGCGATTTCTTTTCGGCGGCGGTTAAATCGGTACGTTCTTCGAGAACCGCGTTGATTGTCGCCTCGCCGACTGTTTCCATCTGCCTACTGAAAATTTTAACTAAGTCTTCCGCTTTGTTGTACCCATTGATTAAAGTAACAAGTTCCTTAATCGCCGCTTGTTTTTCGGGTGCTATTTCGGTCTGCGCATTTGCTCGCGAAATCAGCGCAAACGAAACGATAAAGAAAGTAAGTGCAATTTTTTTTAACATATTTCTACCTCAAGAGTTCTTAAATTTTATACCATAATTGTTATCTCCTGACCATACTTTTTTGAGTCGAGCCGTAAATTTTCAACTTTTCGCGATAATCTCTCACCGGTTGGTTTGTTCTTTTCCCAACCACGCGAGTAAATCGCTCATCTTTTCGATTTTTCCGAAATCTTTGCCTTTTAACTCTTCTTCCGAAACCTTTTCGTGAAACCACTCGGTTTCATACGCGACGTGGACGGCGCGGGCACCGGCTTCGAGAACCGGCAAGATGTCTGATTTGAGAGAATTTCCGACCATCAGAAATTCTTCCGCCGAAAGCGCGTGACGGCGCATCACATATTGATAGATTTTTGCGTCCTTGCGCGGCACAATTTCAAAAGCGTCGAAATAATCGCCCAGACCCGAACGCGCAAGTTTTGTTTCCTGGTCTAAAAGGTCGCCTTTCGTTATGACCATCAGGCGGTAATCTTTTGATAATTCCCGGATCGTTTCCTGAACGCCTTCGAGTAGATCAATCGGCGCCGTCAGCATCTCTTTGGCAAACTCGATAATTTGTTTGATTTTATCGCCCGTAATTCGTCCTTCGGTCAGTTCGCAGGCGGTTTCAACCATCGAGAGCGTAAAACCTTTAATACCGTAGCCGAAATGCTTGATATTCTCGGTTTCGGTCGTGTCGAGGTGCTGTTCGATAAAATCCTTGTCGGCAAATTCAGCCAGCAGCGCGGTGTATTTTTCCTTCGTCGAAATAAAAATGCGCTCCGTATGCCAAAGCGTATCATCTGCATCAAAAGCAATCGTCGTTATCATTTCCCGGCGGTCTCGTCTATTTTTTAATTATACTTAGCAAATTATACAATCTATTGCCGCAAAAGGAATATTCCGCCTATCATTTTATACGAAATGGTATCGTAAATTATTTTTCTTCTTCCGAAACGCAAATATTTGTAAGGATTTCCCCGTAATTTGCTTTTTGGCATACCTTTTGCCAACTAAGAAAATGCCAGATTTAAGGAGAAATTATGATTAAAGAAAATATAAAACGAAACTTGAAACGAGCCGGTGTTCTTGTATCTTTGGCATTCGGCTTATTGATATTAACCGGTATTGATGTCAAAGCTCAATACAACAACCGCGACAACGACGATAATTATAATAATCAACAGCGTCGTGATCGCCGCGATGACCGCCGCGATGACCGCCGTGACCGCCGCGAAGACCGCCGTGAAAATAACAATAACGGCTATTACAATAATAACGGCAACTATAATAACGGTAATTATAACAACGGCTTCAACAATTTTTACCGTGTCGCCCAGCAAAACGGTTATCAGGACGGCTTAAATAAAGGTCAGGAAGAAGCCCGCGAAGGCGACCGTTACAATCCGCAGGATACGCGCCCCTACAAAAACGGCTTAAACGGCTATGACCGAAGTTTCGGAAATCGTGATGAATATAAACGGGTTTACCGCCAGGCATTTATGGAAGGTTTCCGTCGCGGATATAGTCAGAATAACAACCGAAATCGTCGTTGGGGTTATTAATTTTTTGAATATATTTTGAAAATAAAAAAGACCGGCCTTCAAACGGCTGGTCTTTTTTTATTGTTTAAGTATTTTAATTTTCGCTAATTATTGATTCAGCAGTTGACGCAGAACATACGGCAGAATTCCGCCGGCTTTGTAATATTCAACCTCGATCGGCGTGTCAATCCGAAGCGTCAATATTATCTCTTCAACACTTCCGTCAGCCCGGTTGATTTTCAAAGTAACGTCTTGACGAGGTTTGACATCGCCGGCTTCAAGTCCGTTTAAATCGAATGTTTCGTTTCCGTCCAAGTTCAAAGTTCGGGCGTCCTGACCTTCCTTGAACTGCAACGGCAAAACGCCCATTCCAACCAGATTTGAACGGTGAATGCGCTCGAACGATTGAGTTATCACGGCTTTGACACCCATCAAGCGCGTGCCTTTCGCCGCCCAGTCGCGTGAACTTCCCGTGCCGTATTCCTTTCCGCCGAAAATAACGGTCGGAACATTTTCCGCTTGATATTTGACGGCCGCATCGTAGATTGACAAATCTTCGCCGCCCGGTTGATGTTTCGTAAAACCGCCTTCGACCGGCGCCACCATCAGATTTTTGATACGAACATTCGCAAAAGTTCCGCGCAGCATCACGCGGTCGTTTCCGCGCCGCGAACCGTAGGAATTAAAATCTTCGACCGGAACCCCCTGTTCTTGCAGATAAAGACCGGCCGGCGAACTTGGTTTGATTGCTCCGGCGGGCGATATATGGTCGGTCGTCACCGAATCGCCAAAGATTGCCAGGGCGCGCGCGTCTTTAATATCCGAAAACGTTCCCGTTTCCATCGAAAA
>JBDTZT010000133.1:0-7801 GCA_040005005.1 Actinomycetota bacterium | reverse complement strand
TTCGCCAAGCATACTTTGCCCGTATTTTACGGCAATATTGACAAGCTCCTTGCCGAAAAGAATTGCGCTGATAAAAAGTAAAAGCCGTAAACTTTCCGTAGCGTGGCGGCCTTCGTTCAGTAATTGCTGAATGGTATCAACCGTGTAGCGCAGAACAAGCGGGTTGACCTGCGCGGCAAACGCGCCGATTAAAGTCAAAAACAGCGAAACGGCAATGAGCAGTTTATAAGGTCTGACGAAGGGAACGAGCCTTAGAATGATTTGCCAGATGTTCATTATTTATAAATTTTAGTTCGATTTCGTGTCAATACGCAAAGAAATTCAATTTCTACACCGACAAAATAAAAAAGCGTCCGGTTTTTCTATTTGAAAACCGGACGCTTCGGAGTTTTTATGAATCGTTAAATGATTTAGACTTGCCGAATATTCAAAATTCCTTGCAAAATTGGACCTAAGATATTCAGCTAACCGCTCGGCTTTATAGGTGAAAGCTAACCATTCGGGTGGGAAAAACGACAATCTGTTGGGAATAAATTGCATCAAACTCATTTTTACCATTTAATTAAAAACGAAATGTTTAATGCCGCCGCGCTCATCAATCTTTTAGGTTTTACGGTCGGAATCGCACTTTACGCGCTTCTGCTGTTGATGGTTGTGCGGCATCGCAAGGCGACCGAAAAAGAATCGCCTGATTTATTACTTCTTTTAACCGCCGCACTCGGTCTTTTGTGGAATACGGGCGAACTGACCGCACTTTTTTGGAAAGATTTCGGCGGCACGCAGGTTTCGCCTGTTTTATTGGCGATTTCATATTCCGCGCTCGGTTTTTTGCCGTCGGTCGTCGTTCATTCGGCGTGGAAGAACGAGGAAAGCGAAAACAAAAATGTCCGTTGGCTGACCTTTGCGGCATATGGTTTGAGCATTTTTGCCGCTTTGCTTCATTTTCAATCGGCAGTTTTTGATTCAATCGCGCCTTCCGCCTGGGCCTTGCGCGTTCTGACTTTCGGTTCGCTCGCCCTGCTTGCCGGACTCCTTATATTTACGTTTCGCCAAAAAATTGAAAACAAAGCGGTTTGGATTTCCGCGCTGTCGGTTTTTGCAGTTTCGGCGCTGCATCTAAGCGGTCAGCAGGAAGAAAAATCGTGGCTCATCGAACTCGTCGCGCACCAATCTTCGCTGCCGCTGGCGCTCGCAATTTTGCTTCAGGATTATCGTTTTGCATTTGCCGATTTGTTTTTGAAACGCGCACTTTCGCTTCTTTTGTTGGCTTCGGCGGCGTTTGGTTTGTATGTTTTGGTTGCCGTTCCGCTTCTCGCGTGGCACGAAACGCATGACCGCAACGATGTTCAGGCGGCGGTTTTGGTGCTCGCTTTGTGGATGGCGACCGCCCTTGTTTATCCAAGTTTGCACAAATTTGCGGTCTGGACGGTTGATAAAATAATTTTGCGGCGCGTCAATTATGAAAAACTTCAGATCGAAATTGTCCGGACAATCGAAAAGCGGAACGATATAAAATCGGTTTTAGACGAAGTTTGTGAGGAACTGGCGATTGCGCTGACCACGAAAGAAGCAAGCTGGAACGAATTTTTACAAAACGAAACGAGTTTGCCGACGGTTAATTTTACGCCGCGCAGTGCGGAAATTTTTGTGCCGACCGTCGAAACGCCTTTTTATCAGATAACTTTGAAGGATTTTTCGGGCGGCCGGCGGCTTCTTTCCGACGAGATAAAAATGCTCGGAGAAATTGCGGTCGCGGCGGCGCGGAGAATTGACGCGTTGCGCGTTTCCGAGGAACGCTATGAACGCGAAATGCGCGAAGACAAACTCGCTAAATTTGCGACCGAAGCCCAGCTTTCCGCGCTGCGGGCGCAAATCAACCCGCATTTTTTGTTCAATGCGCTGACGACCATCGGTTATCTGATTCAAACCGCGCCCGAAAAAGCCTTTGAAACGCTGATGAAACTGACGCAGCTGCTGCGCGGCGTGTTGCGCTCGACCGAAGAATTTTGCAGTTTAGGCGAAGAACTCAAACTGATTGAAAATTATCTGGACATTGAAAAAACTCGCTTTGAAGAGCGCTTGACGGTCAAAATAAAAATTCCGAAGGCGCTGGAAAAAATGCGCGTGCCGTCTTTGATTTTACAACCGTTGGTCGAAAACGCCGTCAAACACGGAATTTCCGAAGCAAAATCGGGCGGGGAAGTGCGGATTTCCGCCGAACTGAAAATCGAAGCGGGCGAGCCTTTTTTATATTTAAACATTGCGGACACCGGCGCGGGTTTTGACGGGAAAAAAACTGATTCAGACGGCATCGGCTTGGAAAACATCCGTCAAAGATTGCGTTCATATTACGGCAAAAAAGCGCATTTGACGATTGAAAGCAATTTGCAAAAGGGAACCCGAGCCGAAATAAAATTGCCCGTCAAGTCGCAGATAGTTTAGTTGAAAGAAAATTTATCCACAGATTAACACGGATAAAATCAAAGAAAAATCTGTGCTTATCTGTGTTCATCTGTGGACGAAAAATAATCTTTATGAACAAACTTCGAATAATCATTGCCGACGACGAACGTCCGGCGCGGGAATTTCTGAAGGCGGTTTTGCGCGAATTTGAAGATGCGGAAATTGTCGGCGAAGCGGAAAACGGCGCGGATGCGGTTGAAATTATCAAACAAACCAAGCCCGATTTGGCGTTGCTCGATTTGCAGATGCCCGAAATCTCAGGTCTTGAAGCCGTTCGCCTGCTCAGGAAATCGCAGATGCCGCTCGTTGCGTTTGTGACGGCATATGATGAATACGCGGTGCAGGCTTTCGAGGTCAACGCGGTTGATTATTTGTTGAAACCCGTGGACAAATCGCGGCTGCGGGAAACTTTGAACCGCGCCCACTTTCGGCTTGAGCAAGAAGATTGGCAAGCCAAAGAAGCCGAAACCGTCAAAAATGCGGCGGAAGTTTACACGGAAGTTTCGCGCCGCGATTTTTTGGAAAGAATTCCCGTCAAAAAGCGTGAGGAAATCTTTCTCGTCCCGGTCGCGGAAGTCGCTTCAATCGTCGCCGATGGTGAACTGCTTCATATCACGACGAACAAAAATCAAAAGTACGTCATCAATTTTCGCTTGAAAGATTTGGAAATGCGGCTTGCGCCCGATAAATTTGTCAGGCTTTCACGCGGCGCAATCGCTAATCTCGAAATGATTGCGCGGGTCAGCCCAATGCCGGGCGGAACGTATTTGATAACGCTGAAAAACGGGCAGGAAATCGCCTCGAGCCGTCTGCAATCGAAAATCCTGCGGATGAAATTATTGAAACTTTAACCGTTCATTATTCTTTTTCGACCGTTCATTAAAAACATATCGCCCGCGGTCTGCATATTTTGTCAGACTTGACTTTTATTTATCCAATAAAAAATCAAGTAGGAAAATATGCAAAGCATTTTTAGTTCATTCAAAATCATTACATTTTTATTCATTTTTGCCGTCGCCGCTTTTGCTCAGACGGGAAACATTTCGGGCAAGGTAACTTACGGCAGCGACAACACGGCGGTGCACGGCGCAGCGGTGCAGATTGTTCAGCTCAAACAAACCGTTATCACTGATCAAGCGGGAACTTACGAGTTTGAAAATATTCCCGTTGGTCGCTATACGGTTTTGACACATCAGGAAGGCTTTGCCGATGTCGCAAAATCCGTCGTTTTGGTTAATGGCGCAAACGCGACGATTGATTTTCAACTGCAAATAACCGGCGTTAAGGAACAAGTTACGATTACGGCAAGCGGCACCGAGCAATCCACTTTTGAAGCCATCGCCTCGGTCAGTTCGGTTGATTCAAACAAAATTCTGGAGCGGGCGGCAGTCGGCTTGGGCGAAGTTTTGGATAACGAATCGGGTGTTTCAAAACGCTCGTTCGGACCCGGAAATTCGCGACCGGTGATTCGCGGTTTCGACGGTGACCGCGTAAAAGTTACAACGGACGGCATTTCGGTCGGTTCGCTTGCTTCGCAATCAGGCGATCACAGCGAACCGATTGACACGCTGGCCGTTGAACGGATTGAAGTTGTCAAAGGTCCGGCGACTTTGCTTTACGGAAGCAATGCCATCGGCGGAGTCGTGAATGCCATCAGCGGACACGACGAAGGCACCCATCCGGGCATTCGCGGTTATTTTTCAAGCATTGGCGGATTTAATAATAAACAGGCAGCGGTCAGCGGCGGCATCGAATACGGCGTAAAAAACTGGATGTTCTGGGGCAACGGCAGCGGACAGCGAACGAGCGATTATCGTTCGGGCGGTGATTTCGGCAAAGTTATCAATACCTTTACGCGGAGTGCGAGCGGCATCGGCGGTTTCGGATATTTTGCGAAAAAAGCCTTTTTCACGACCAATTACAGCTATTATCAAAACCGCTACGGCATTCCGCTCGATTTTCGCGAAGCAGACCCGGAACTGAGAAGTTTGCGGATGCGCCGGCACGATTTGAAATTTACCGGCGGATTGACTGATTTGAGTTCGTTTGTGAGCAGCGCGAAATTTACATTCGATTACAGCAATTATCGCCATCAGGAATTGGTCGGCGGCGTTGTCGGCACGACTTTCAACAATAAAGTTTATTCGTATCGCGGAATGTTTGACCAGAAAAAATACGGCAACCTGACGGGACGCTTCGGGTTTGAAGGTTTTCATCGTAATTATGGGACGGTCGGCAGCGAAATTTTGATCAACGGTCCGGTCAAACAAGATGCTTTTTCGGTTTTCGGACTCGAAGAAATCACGCTTGAACGCGTCACCATTCAATTCGGCGGACGCGTCGAAAACAATCGTTATAATCCGACCGACACAAGTTTGATCAAGCGCGATTTTACCGGCTTTTCGGGCGCCGTCGGAGCGCGTTTCAAACTCTGGGAAGGCGGCGCGTTTGTTGCCAATTACTCGCATTCATTTCGCGCGCCCGCGCTCGAAGAACTTTACAACAACGGTCCGCACGACGGAACGCTGTCGTTTGAAGTCGGCAATCCGAATCTGAAAGCGGAAACGAATAACGGGTTGGATTTCTCGCTTCGTCAGCAAAGCGGCCGGATTCGCGCCGAAGCTAATTTCTATTACTATGATTTGAAAAATTTTGTTTTTCTCGCTCCAACGGGCGAAATCAATAAAGAAAGCGGTTTGCCGTTTGCCGATTATTTGCAGGGCAACAGCCGTTTTACGGGAACGGAACTGAGCCTTGATTACACGGCGAACAAATATTTGAATATCATTACCGGATTTGATTACGTCAACGCGAAACTCAAAGACGGCAGATATTTACCGCGTATTGCGCCGCTTCGCGGACGGATCGGTTTGGACGCGCATTACAAAGATGTGAGCGTGCGCCCCGAATTTGTCGCCGTCGGACGGCAAGACCGTATTTTCGACAACGAAACGCCGACCGCCGGTTACGGAGTTTTCAATGTTGCCGGTTCATTCGTGATTCCGGGCAAGCATTACGCGAATATCTTTACCGTTAATGCCTACAATTTAACGAATAAACTTTTCTACAATCACATCTCGTTCATCAAAGACATTTCGCCCGAAATCGGACGCGGAGTGCGTTTCGGTTACACGATCAGATTTTTCTAAAAAGCAATTGCAGAAAAGGTAAAAAGGCTATTTGATGCCTTTTTACCTTTTTGTTTATTTGCTTTTTTCATACTTAACCTGTCTTTTTGAAAAGCAAAACTGATGTCGAAAATGCTGAAGGAGTTATGTTTTTCAGCCATCTAATATTTAGCCGGCGCGGAAATCGTTTCATGTTCATAAGGAATCGAAGCGGCTGCCATCTTCCTCAAAAAAGTTTGTCGAAAAGGTGTTCCAAACGTCCGCCGTTTTTGGCAAAGGCGTTGGCGCAACGGCAAGTTTCAAGCGACACATTTTTATTAGGTTCGGTTGGTCTTTTCGGTGCCGGACTCTTTTCGTAACGCGGATTGTTTCGATTTCGATTATAATTTCTCTTGTTTTTGTGCGTTTCATAAAATATCTCCGCTGGGAGCGCAGGCCGCTTGTCGGCAACGTCGTGCAAGCGGCGTAAAAGCCTTTGCGTAAAATCAACTTGAATTTCGGCTAAGGTTTCTGAACGCGATCGCGTTCAGGCAGGCAAGATGCCTGCGCTCTCAGCCAAAAACTTTCAAACATAAACCTTTTCCGCCACCGATCGGCTCTGCAAAACCGGCAATTCGCGGCTTGGTTTGGCGCCTCCGTCGGGCGAAATGATGCCGATTTCTGCTTTTTAGAATTTTGAAACGCCCAATCTTCTGCCGAGACTCGCCACGAATTTTTTGGAAAATGCCATCATATTTTTATAAAAGTCGCCGGACGAGTTTGTTTTTTCGATGTTTTTGACTAATTTTTCCGGCGTGATGCTTCCGAAGAGCGAGTCGCCCAGCCGTCCGCCGTCAAATGTCAGGACTGCCGGAATTCTTCTGATCCCGTAGGCAATCGGAATTATCGAATTTTCGCCCACATTCATTTCATAAAATTCTACTTTGGTCATATATTTTTCGGCGGTCGCTTCAATGATCGGAAAGACCATTTGGCTCGATTCGCTCCAATTTGCTGAAAAGAAAACGACTGCCGGTTTTTTGGGAATGATAACCAATGAATCAAAGTTGCTGTCGCTGATTTTTGTAATTTTTTCGTTCATTTGAATTGCTCAGTTTTTAATTTGGCTTTTGTGCTCACTGTCATTATTAAACCCGACTTGATACGCCAAAATCTTTAAGTTTTTCTGAAGTTAAGGTGAAAGTTTTCTGAAAAAGTTCTGAAGAAAAAAGACGGACTCAACCGGAATCCGTCTTTTTTGGAATGTTTGTTGGAACGAATTTTACGGAGCGAGCGCTGCGCCGATCGGCAGATCGCCGTTTTGTCCGAACGGGAACGAGAAGAACGAATTGTTGCTGCTTCTGAGGACAAAGTAGTTGCCGTTCGACGGTCGCCAGAAAGCGACGTCGGTTTTGCCGTCCTTATCAAAATCGCCCGGGACGGGTTTATCGCCGTTTTGTCCAAACTGGACGGCGCCGGTCAGGCCCGTCGAACTGCGATTGATCCACCATTCGCCGACTGACGGGCGAAAGATCGCAACATCAGCTTTACTGTCGCCGTCGAAATCGCCGTTGAGCGGAATATCGCCGTTCGCTCCGAAAGAAAAAGTGTTGACGGTGTTGCTGCCGCTGTTGAGAATAAAATATTGCCCGGTCGAAGGACGGAAAACTGAAGCATCGGCAAAACCGTCGCCGTCAAAATCGCTGGTGTGAAATTGTGTCGCATGCGGTTCGCCGTAGATAAAGTCGTCCATTGCAATCACGTCAACACCGTTGGTGCCGTCAACATTGCCCGCCGCGAGCGGCTTATTGCCGGAGAGAATTTCGACCCGCGCGATCTTTTCGCCGGCATCAAATGAAACACCGAGAAATGAAAGACCGTTGTTGGCGGCAGTAACAGAGATTGGCACGGTCAAAAGGCGACCGTCAATGCCGTAAACGCGCATAATCGCATTGATGTTGCTGTCAACATCGCAGAAAACTGCGCCGAAGCCGCTGACACCTGCCGGAATTGTGGTTCCCGGGATAAAAAACTGGATTGACAGAACAGTTGAATTATCATTGGTGCTTCTGACCGTAAAAAGTCTTTCCGCGCTGAAGGTTTGGAAGATGCTCGAATAGCTCGCGTCGATATTGCCGAAGCGGACGGGCGTTCCCGAGGCAGTATTCGAACTGACAATAAAATTGCTCGTGTCATTGCCGGCGTTTGACGCGGGCGAGCCGAAAATTACG
>JBDTZT010000132.1:0-7862 GCA_040005005.1 Actinomycetota bacterium | reverse complement strand
CGCCACCAAACGTCAGTGAACGAAGTCGTGTGAAAATACACTTTCGCCCGCGCCCAGCTTGGAATATTGGCGAGCCACGCCGCCGCACCGCTGTAAGTCATATCATTATTCGAGCCGCAGCCCGCGCCGAAAATCTGACCGAGAATCGCCAGATTTCCTGCGAGTGCCGTGCCTTGATAAGGCGTTCCGACCGATTGAATCAGGCGCGTTCCGGTCGCTGAATCCAAACCGCTCCAATAATATGTATAAAGATGAAGCGATGCCGCGCCGCCCTGGCTGTGGGCGACTATGCCGTAAGACGGCAAACCGGCACCGAAATTTTTGATAAGGTTGGCAAATTGATCGTGCGAACGATTTTGGTTCAAATCCAAAAACTTGACGTAATTTGAAAATTGCCCGGCCGAAGCCGCCGCACTCCAAACATCACTTGAACAATATCCGTGAACGAGCATCAATTTTCCGCCCGCCGCGTCATTTGAATATTTGACGGGACGAACGCCCTGACGCATTTCGTCGTTGATAGTTCCGCCAAAAGATTTCGCAAAATCCGAGGCGAAAATATTCGCGACCGAAATGGTTTCGGCTTCGCCCCACACAACTGAATTATCAGGATTTTGCAAACGAACATTTTTCAAAACAAAAGATTTTGCCGAATTATTCTGCGCGAGCCAACGTGAATCGAGAATTAAGGGAACGGAAACCTCGCGTTTGCCGGATTTTTCGGTCAGCGCGATTCCGCCAAACCAGGCGACCGGAAACTCGCTGCCGTCCGCCCCGCGTCCCCAAACTTCGGCGTGAGCAATGACTTTTTTACCTGTTTTCAAACCCATGACGGGCAGATCAATCCGCCAACGAAAATCGTCAATTAGGCTTGCTTTGGCGTCAGAATAAAATTCAGCGCGAGTAGCTTCGACTTCAAAAATATGTTCCGCCGTGCGGAGAAATTCTTCGCCATCGGGCGTGAAACCTTTTGAAATAATCTGAACTTTGTAGCGTCCGGCAGTTTGCGGGACAAAATTGGCTTGAAATTCGCCGTTTTCACGTTCAGTCATTGAAAGTTCGATATTTTCACCCTTCGGTGTTTGCAGCAAAACCCTCGAATCACGGATATTTCCGATTAAAGAATTCGGCTGACCTTCTTCAACGTTGGATTTTCTGTCAAAAAGAGAGGCGATAATGCCGACTTCGCGCCCGATGGTTGTTTGATAGGTATTGATGAAAGAATACAAACGAAAGGGAGATTCACTCGATGCGACCAGATAGCCGATTGTTTCGCCCGACGAAATTGTATCTTTCGGTTGTTCGATTTGAACCCGCAAAATACCTTGTCTAATTGAGGCAAACGTGAAAACTTCCGACGGAAACTGATTTCCGTCCAAGCCGTAAGTCGTTTCTGTTTCTTCGATTCGCCGCGCAAATCCATCGCCGCGCAAATCGAAAAAATCTTCATTTGGCAGCGCAACTTTCAGATTCAGGTTTTTGCCGTTCGGCGTCAGAAGCATCAATTTGAAGTTGTCAGGCGAATCAACCGGTATTTCGATTTCCTGCAAATTTTCGCCCGATTTTATTGGAATCATCGCTGCCTTTGAGCGAGTTCCGAACGTCGCCGGATTCGGCAGACGCATCGCAGCAACTTCTTCGGCGGATCCGGCAAGATTTTTGAAATCATTGCGTTCAACCGTCATTTTTGTTTTTTGCGCCGCAACAATCAGCGCAAACGAGCAAATCAGCAGATACAAAAGCAGACTGCTGAAAGTTTGTTTGAATTTTTTTGACATACAAATCTCCCTTAGAACTTATGTTTGAAAAATTTAAAAAGACGCGTGCTTATGAAAAATTAGGATAAAAAAGAAAAGTGTCGAAAGTATAAACCCGTAAAACTGAAAACACAATCGTTTTCAAATCAAATGATTTTTTTCTGTAACCCGGCAATAAAATGTTTGGCTTCTTCGGGCGAAAGTTTTTCAACTTCAAACTCTCTGATTTCATCAATGACGTTTTCGTTTGAAATCGCAAAAAGCGAAAATTGCGAAGCCATTTTACTTTTTCCGGCACGATCAATTGCTTTTTCAACACCGGCGGAATTTTGCCTGGCTTCGGAAAAAACGGCTAGCTCATATTTTTCGAGCTTGGCTAAAACATCTTTTGCTCGTTCGATGACTTTTTGGGGAAGTCCGGCGAGTTTGGCGACGGCAATTCCGTATGATTTTGAAGCCTTGCCTTTTTTAAGTTTATGCAAAAACACGACATCGCCGTCTTTTTCAGTTGCCAAAACCTGATAATTTTTCGCGCCCGGCAGATTTTCGGCAAGTTCGGTGAGTTCGTGATAATGCGTCGCAAACAAAGTTTTTGCCGAGTGTTCGGGCGAATTATGCAGATATTCGGCGACCGCCCAAGCAATCGAAAGACCATCAAAAGTCGAAGTTCCGCGACCGATTTCATCAAGCAGAATCAGACTTCGCGGGCTGGCGTTATGCAGGATCGAAGCTGTTTCGGTCATCTCAACCATAAACGTCGAACGCCCCGAAGATAAATCATCCGAGGCGCCGACACGGGTCCAAACTCTGTCCGTAATCGGAAGCTTTGCCGAAGTAGCGGGAACAAACGAGCCGATTTGTCCGAGAATCTGAATTAGAGCGATTTGCCGTAAAATCGTGCTCTTTCCGCCCATATTAGGTCCCGTAATTATCAACAAACGGTCGGTCGAATTGTTCAGATATAAATCGTTCGGAATAAAATCTTCGGTCAAAAACGCTTCGACGATTGCGTGTCGGCCGCCCGTAATTTCGATCTCGTCGCCGTCGTGCAAAGTCGGACAGACATAATTTCGGCGGGTCGCGGTTTCGGCAAGCGAAGTTAAAGCGTCCAGAGTCGCCAAGGCGCGGGCAGTTGATTGAAGTTTTTGCGTTTCTTCCCGAACCTGTGCGCGAATGTTTTGGTAAATTTCCGCTTCCAGTAAAATGATTTTTTCTTCTGCCCCGAGAACTTTTACTTCCCATTCTTTGAGCTGCGGCGTAGTGTATCTTTCAGCGTTGGTCAAGGTTTGGCGGCGTTCGTAATCATCGGGAACGCGTGAAATATTGCCTTTGGAAATCTCGATGAAATAGCCGAAAACATTATTGAATCTTACTTTTAAGTTTAAAATTCCGGTTCGTTGGCGTTCCTCCTCTTCAAAACCGGCGATAATTTGTTTGGCGGAATTCGAGATGTTTCGCAGTTCGTCCAATTCGACATTGAAACCGTCACGGATTGTTCCGCCATCGCTCAAATTCAGCGGCGGTTCGTCTGAAATCGAACGCGAAATTAAATGACGAACTTCGGGCAGCTCAAAAATATTTTCGGATAAAACTTGCAGTAGCAGACTTTGTGCGTCCGATAACGTTGAATTGATATTGGGCGTTTGTGAAAGCGAACGATTAAGGGCGATTAAATCCCGCGCTGTTGCCGTTCCGAGATTTAATCGGCCGACAAGTCTTTCGAGGTCGGAAACCTCTTTTAAAAGAAAACGAATTTTGTCACGAAGCATTGAATCGGTCAATTCCGCAACTGCGGAAAGCCGGGTCTGAATTTCGCTTCGTTTGACCGACGGACGCAGGAGCCACGAACGTAAGAGTCGGGCACCCATTCCCGTAACGGTTTCATCAATCACTCCTAAAAGTGTTTTTTTATTGCTCTCGCCTTTTGATTCGACGAGTTCCAGATTTCGAAGCGTTACCGCGTCCAAAACCATATAATCATTGGCTTCGAGAATGGTTATTTCAGAAATATGTTCGGCCGATGCCTTTTGCGTTTCCTGCGCGTAACGCAGACATGCGCCCGCCGCCCGAATCGCTTCCGTTTTACCCGCCAGCCCGAAAGCGGTCAATTCGCGCACTTTTAACTGATTTTTCAGAATGTTTTCGCAATCATCCGGGTGAAAAAGCCAATCGTCCAAAGCCGTCAGTGTCGTTGAAAATTTAGCTGAATTTGCCGAGGAAATCGAAACGACATTAGATGCGTCCGATAATGAGGGTCGTTGAGAACTACCAAATGAACTTTCAACCAATTTGCGAAAAGATTCTGGAAAAAGAATTTCACGCGGAGCGAAACTTTCAATATCGGCGCAAATTTTTGCCCAGGAATTTTTGCCCGTTATTTCCGACGCAAAAAATTCGCCCGTGGACAGTTCTAAGAATGACAGCCCGAAATTGTCTCCCGCGCCGACAACCGATGCCAGATAAACGGATTCTTTCGCTTCGAGAAGCTGCGGATCAATCGCCGTGCCGGGCGTGATCACGCGTACGACTTCGCGTTTGACCAATTTCACATCTTTTCCGGCGAGTTCAGTTTGTTCGCAAATAGCGACGCGATAGCCTTTTTTGACCAACCTGGCAATATAATTTGCCGCCGCATGATGAGGAACGCCGCACATCGGAATCGGATTTGCCGATTCTTTTTGGCGGGCGGTCAGAGTTATTTCAAGTTCGCGCGCGCCCGTTACCGCGTCTTCATTGAAAAGCTCGTAGAAATCGCCGAGACGAAAAAAAAGCAAGGTTCCGGGATATTGTTTTTTGATTTCGAGATATTGCCGAAACATCGGCGTTGCATTTTGCATAACTCAATAGTTTGTGATCGAAAAATTGGAGTATCAAAGTTTATCTCATATAAAAGAAAATTTAAATTTTCAAACAATGAATCTTTAAATTGTTGATTTTGTGGTAAAATTGCTAAAATCAGTATTTCTAAGTTAGTTAGTATGATTAGTCGGCGCAGACGGTAGAGGCGAAAAACTTTTCTCGGTGAAAATGAATCAAAAATTTAATTTTCCTGCCTTGTTGTAAAATAATAGATTAGGAGTTGTGTGTGATGAAAGAAATTCGATTATTTTTAATAATTTCAATTATAGTTTTGTTGAGCGCTATAGTTTCGTTCGCCCAGACTGACGCGCTAAAAAAAGACCAAAGCACGCTAACCAAAAATACCTCAACCGAAAAAATCATACCAAATTCAAAAGCCGATAACGAAGATGAACGCTACCGCATCGGTTTTCAGGATTCGCTTGAGATTCAAGTTTTTAAGCATCCCGACTTAAACCAAAAGGTTAGTCTAAGTCCCGACGGTACCATTAGTCTTTTCAGGGCTTCAAAACCAATCGCAGCGGTTTGCAAAACCGAGCAGGAATTGGCAAATATAATTGAACAAGAATATTTAAGTTTTCTAAAAAAACCTGAAGTAAATGTATTTGTCAGCGATAAACGCTCACAATCGTTTGGTGTTATTGGCGCAGTTGAAAAAGCCGGCACGTATTTTGTTAATCGCCGGATTCGTCTGCTCGAACTGTTATCTTTTGCGGGAGGTCCGAATAAGGAAGCGGGAAGCCGGATGATTGTTGCCCGCACCGGAAGCACCTCGGCTTGCAAAGATGATAATTTTGCCAAGAATAACGACGATGATTTGATTTTGATGAGCTTTAAAGTCAAAGATGTTTTGGAAGCCAAACAAAATCTTTGGATGCAGCCGGGCGATATTGTCTCCGTTTTGGATTCGGACATCATTTATATTTATGGAAATGTCAAAAAAGTCGGTTCGGTTAAGATGAAAGAACCGATTACTTTAACTCAGGCAATTGTTTCGGCGGAAGGACTTAATCCGACGGCAAAAAGTAAAGTTAAGGTTTTGCGACAAATTGAGGGAAGCAGTGAGCGGAAAGAATTAAGTTTCGACTTAAAAGATATTGAAAAACGAAAAACACCGGACCCGTTTTTAGAGCCGAATGACATAGTTGCTGTTTCGGAAGATTCAACGAAAGTTATTTTAAGAGGCATTACAAAGACCATTCAGCAGGGAATCCCGAGTCTTATTTATAAAGTTCCCTAAATTTAAAAATGAAAGATAGTCGTGAAATTATTCAAAAACCGATAGCGGAACGAGTCGAACTCGAACGCCAGTTTGAGACGCAAACTTCTGCCGCAAACGGTGGTTATGGTGCATACCGCGAGATTTACACGCAGGAAGGTATGCAGTTGATGGACTATTGGCGGGCGATTCGCAAACGTCTGTGGCTGGTTATCGGTGTGATGGTTTTAGTCACGACCTTAACGGCGATTTATATGGCACGCCGGCCGAATATTTATCAAGCAAAAGCGACGGTACAAGTTGATCTTGAACAATCGAATCCCGATTTGGTAACAGGCGACCGCCGCGCCGGTGTGACAGTTCCTGATCCGGCTTATTTTAACACGCAGCTTCAGCTCTTAAGCAGTGAAAATCTTTTGCGCCGCGTTATCAAGGAATTAAGCCTTGACAGCAACAAAGAATTTCAGCAAGCGAAAGCTGATGAATCGGTTTCGGTGTGGCGTTCGATTCTGAAAGCCGTCGGGTTGGCCAGCGAAGATAAGAAAAAGTCGGATAAAACCGTGAACGATGTTTCGGTGGCAGCTAGTCCTTCGGTCGCAACCTCCGAAGAAATTGCCGAAGCTATCAGGCTCGCGCCATATGTGGATATACTGCGCAGAAGTCTCGGGGTTGAGCCGGTTCGTGAATCGCGGGCGACTTTTAAGGACACGCGCTTGATTGATATTTCTTTTCGTCATTCAAATCCCGAACTGGCGGCGATGATTGTAAATGGTATTGCCGAGGTATTTTCCAAGCAGAATCAAGAAAAGCGTTCAGGCAAAAACATCAAAACGAGCGATTTTTTAACCGACCGGGTGGCGAATTTACAAGGTCAAGTCAAAAGTGATGAAATTAAATTGCAGAACCTCAAAAGAGACTCGAATATTATTGATTTAGACGATAAGCAGACCGTTGTCTTGCAAAGTCTGGAAGGCTTGAATAAACAACGCCTCGACGCCGAAAAGCAACGGATAGACGACGAGTCGAATTTCAATGCAGTTAAAAATTCGCCTGATAAAATCAATTCGTTAGCCGAAGCCGAAATAATCCGTTATACAACCGAACAGGAAAATAATATGCGGTCTTTGCGTAACAAAACTTTGGATTCTGTTACCCAACTCAAGGCTGAGCGATCAAAACTTGAACTTGAATATCAGGAAGGAGCTGACGAACTCAAAGAAATTGACAAAAAAATCGAGGCGTTAAATAAAGGTTTGCAGGAGGCCCAGAACAAAAACGAAGAAGACTTAAAGGATTTTCGGAAAAGAGTTTCGCAAACCATTTTAGACAATTACAAAACAAAATATCTTCAATCTAAATCTAAGGAAGATAAGGTTAAATCTTCATTTACGCAGCAGTACAACGAAGCGCAGGCGCAAAATCAAGCCGGCATTGTAATTCGGCTTTTAGAACAAAATCTTGAAACCAACAAAGGATTTTTAAAGAATTTGAACGATCAGCAAAGTTCAAATGACGTGATCGCGCAAGGCACGGATAACAACATCAGTATTGCCGAGATTGCAATTCCGCCGGATACGCCGATTTCGCCGCGCCGTTTAACGACCGTTCTCGCCGCACTGGTTTTGTCAACACTTTTTGGGGCGGGACTGGCATTATTTCTTGAATATCTTGACGATACGATAAAAACTACTGAAGAAGTTGAAAATTATTTGCGTTTGCCGGCACTCGCGGCAATTCCGACCATTGATTCGATGCCGAAACGCCGATTGCTGCTGGTTGGCGGCGGCGGAACCGAAGATGATGCGGCAAGAGCAAATACAGAACTTTTAATAAACAACGATCCGCGTTCGTCGTTGGCGGAAGCCTACCGGCAACTTCGAACTTCGATTTTGCTTTCGACTGCCGGACACGCGCCAAAATCGCTTTTGGTAACTTCTAGTTTGCCGTCGGAAGGTAAAACGACAACAGCCGTTAATACGGCAATCAGTCTTGCGCAAACCGGCGTCAAGGTTTTGGTAATTGATGCC
>JBDTZT010000131.1:0-7869 GCA_040005005.1 Actinomycetota bacterium | reverse complement strand
CCGCCGTAACCGTTACGGATTCTATCAAAAACTGCTGTAAAATATCACGTTGCCGCGCTCCGACTGCTTTTCGCAAACCGATTTCTTTGGTTCTTTCAGTGACGGAAACGAGCATTATATTCATGACGACAATTCCGCCGACGACCAGCGAAATAGCGGCAACTCCAATTGTCGCGATATAAATTCCCGAAGTCGCATTTTTGTAAATGCTGATAAAAGCGTCTTGCGATTCGATGCTCGCACCGTCGTCTTCGTCTAAAGCCGTTTTACCGCGCCGATTCCGCATAATCATCCGCGCTTCGTCTTTGGCTTCTTCAAATTGACCGGAATTTTGAACTTGAATGTGAACAATAATCGAATCACGCGAACCATAAATTTTTTGCGCCGATTGAAACGGGATATAAACGAAATTATCCCGCGAAAATCCCAGAACCTTGCCAAACGGCGAAGCCACACCGAGAATTTTATAAGGGATCCCGTCAACCCGAATTTCTTCACCGACGACTTCATCAGCCGCCCGGTTGTTAAAGAGGTTATCGAGCAAATCCGTTCCGATGACGCAGACATTTCGGCCCGCATTTCCTTCGTTTTCCGTCCAACCGCGTCCGGATTGGAGGATTACATTTTCAATCTCGAACATCGAAAGTGTTAAACCGCGAACCGGAACACTTTCCGAGCGTTTATCACCGAATTTAACCAATCCCGCACCGTTTGCCGCCATTCCGACACGCCAGCAATGTTTGCAAAGACGCACGATCGCTTCGGCATCTTCACGCGTAACGTCTTTTCGATGATTGAATTTGATAAAATCTTCGCGGGAAGTGATGACCATCGGGCGTTTGGAAACGCTAAAAGCGGTCGAGCCTTGTGAAGAAAATGCGCTGGAAACAGTTTGGTCAAGACCGCTGATAATGGTCATCACGGCAATAACCGAGGTGACACCGACAATTATTCCAAGAAGGGTTAAAAAAGTGCGAAGTTTACTACTTCGCAAACTCAGCAAAGCAAGTCGAAAAGATTCGAAGAGTAATGAAAATGAAGAAATAAACCACATTTTCTAAAATTATACGCGAGAAATTCGGCAACATGTTTATGCCGAATTATTTCTCAATAGTTTCCAAAGGCTCGCCAAATGACTGAACAGCACAATCGGCACCACGACAGTAGGAAGCCAGATAAACGGAAAATAAGTAACAGCGCGGTTTTGGAGTTCGGGCGCAAGCTGCGGATTGACCGACGGGAAAGCCAAAATCGCCGTGATGACGACGTTGAACAGCAAAATCAGCGCGAAAATATTCCAAACTATCAAGAGCGGACGATTGATTTTGCCGCCGCGAAAGGCGAGAAAATAAACAATCGGCGCCGTGATGCCTGACAGAATATCAAAGTTTCGGCCTTCAAAAGTCATTGATTGCGGAATCAGATGATTTTGAAAAAGCCAAAACAAAACAATCTCGACCGGAATTCTGATGATACTAAGAAGCGTCAGAACTTTTAAGGGTAAAGGCTCGATAAAATTTTTGCGGAAGAAAACGAAATAAATAATTATCAGCAAAAGCGCGGGAAATACCCCAAAAGCAACAAAACGCGGAGGAAAAATTTCGGTAGCTTGGTGAAAACCGTTGAGAGCGAGAATCGCCTGAAAGAATATCCAAAATGAAAGCAGAAAAATTAAAATCTTTGCCGGTAAGGTTTCAAATACAGTTTGTTTGACGGCGTTGAGCAGAAAACCAACGGTGAGAAAAGTGGTCAAAATAAAAGTGATTGATACGTAGCCCGGCAGATTTTCGATCATCTGATTTTTTCGTCTTTTTCAATTTCCCCGTCGCGGATTGTGATAACACGATGAGCACGTTCGGCAATATCGTGTTCGTGCGTCACAACAATAATTGTATTTCCTTCGGCGTGCAAGCGTTCAAAGAGCGCCATAATTTCCATACTGGTTTTCGTGTCAAGTGCGCCTGTTGGTTCGTCAGCAAGTAATATCGAAGGATGATTGACAAGCGCACGCGCAATGGCGACGCGTTGACGTTGCCCACCCGAAAGTTCATTCGGTTTATGCATCACGCGGTCACCGAGTTCAACCGAAGCAAGGGCGGCTTGGGCTTTATCGTGACGTTCACCGGCTCGCATTCCGGCGTAAATCAATGGAAGTTCGACATTGTGCAAAGCCGTTGCGCGGGCTAATAGATTAAATGTTTGAAAAACGAAACCGATTTCTTTGTTACGGATTTTAGCGAGTTCGTCGTCGGTCATTTCGGCAACTTGATGACCGTTGATCCAATATTCACCTTTCGAAGGTGAATCGAGACAACCGATAAGATTCATCAAAGTTGATTTACCGGAGCCGGAAGGTCCGATGATCGCCAGATATTCACCTTTCTTGACTTCAAAGGAAACCCCGCGCAAGGCGTGAAGCTCTTCAACACCCATCTGGTAGGTTTTCCAGATATTTCGCATTGAAATCAAGGATGTGCCAGCCGCCGGAGTCATTTTGCCGACAGCTTCGGATTTACCGTTTTCATTTTCCATAAATCTATACATCGCTGTGTGATAATATCTAGGATTTATTGGCATTATCGCCGTCTTTCTTCTCTTGCTTTTTGACGACGGTGCCTTCCTTCAAAGTATTCAAAATACGACTTGGACCTGTGATAACCTGATCGCCCTCGTTTAATCCGCTCTTGATTTGAATATCAGATTCGCCCGTGATTCCAGTTACGACTTCGACAAATTTTGCTTTGTTGCCGTCAAGAATGTAAACACCTTTGATTGTTTTCGGTTTATCGGTCGGACTTTGCACATCGCCCTGAATCGTTGGTGCCGGCGAGGCATCAGGTTTCTTCTCGATCACCGATTGAAGCGGAACGGCTATCAAATCATTTTCCGTCTTGGTCGTAATCACCGCCGTTGCGCTCATTCCGGGACGCAAACCTTCGCGAATGTTCGGAGGAATATCCGTTAATTCGATGACGACGCGAAATTCCTTTGCTTCCTGCACATTAATATTGGTCGAAAGTCCGCCGCTCGTCTGTGATTTGCCGACTGCCAAAGGTGTTTTTTGGATGACTTTACCGGTGATTTCTTTTTCGCCGAAGGCATCAACTTTAATTTTCACGGGTTGATTAACTTCAACTTTATCAATCTCTGTTTCATCAACTTTGACTTCAATGTTGATGCCCGACATATCGGCAATCGTCAAAAGCGGGGTTGAAGAAAGATTAGCGACAGCAAATGTTCCGACCTTTGAAGGAATGTCGGCAATCACGCCGTTAATCGGCGCAACCTGTAAAGTTTTATCGCGCTGATTACGTTGACCGCGCAATAAAGCGGCTTGTTGATCTGAACGCTTTGAACTTGAATCGGCACTCAAATTTGCAGTATCAACGCCCTGTTTTGCATCGCGGACGGCAACCGATTGCTGACTGGCGCGGGCGCGGGCCTCTTTCACTCGCGCTTCGGCTTCGTTAATGGCTAATTGCGCTGATTTTAATCGTGATTGAGAATTCCGCAAAGCAACCTGCGCTTGATCAACTTTATCTTTATCTGCGTCATATTGTGAGCGAGAAACAACCCCGTCTTCGACGAGTTGAGTGGTTCTTTTTAGCTCTCGATTAGCAGAATTCAAATCAACTTGCGCTCTATCAACATCGGTTTGCGAAGCGACGACATTTTGCCTTGCCGTATTGACTTGCTGAATCGCCGTGTCAATTGACGCTTGCGAGGCAACCAGGCCTTGTTGGGCTTGTGAATATTGATTTTGCGCGGCGACCACTTGTGAACGCGAAACTTGCGCGTCCGATTGCGATGCTTGTAACGATGCTAATTGCGCGTCAGTGTTGGATTCCAGTTGTGTCGGGTCGAGTTTGACGAGTGCTGTGCCTTTGGTTACTGCATCGCCTTCCTTAACGTAGATTTCTTCGATTCGGCCCTGCACTTCACTGGTCAAATTGATAAATTGAATCGGACGAATTTCACCCGAAGCCGTGACGTTTGAACGGAGTTCTTTTCGTTTTTCGACCTTCACAATTGTTACTTCCGGCGTATCTTTTCGCGTCGCAAAAATGCTTGCGACAATGATGATTAATAATAAAGCCAGAACGGATGCCCCGATGATTATTTTTGCTTTACGGCTCATTGCCATAGTTTCTCTTTTCCCCTTTAAACGAAGATTAATTTTAGGTTTATGAATTTTAACGCAAATTATTGCTTGCCCGGCGTCAAAGCGTTATTACGTCAAAATTTCCCGCAGAGTTTCAAAAAAGTATTTGAGTATCGAGAGTTTTATTTTTACGAATTAAGTATAAAAAATCGTTTGATGGTTTCGGATATTTGATTTACGATTTACGAACTTGCAATTTAAGGTTAAAATGGGTTTGCCATAGATAATTAAATATTATAAAAATTTAATCGCAAGGAAAATAAAAATGATAAAATGCCAAACTTGCGGAACGGAAAATCTGGACGGTTCGCAATTCTGTGATGAATGCGGAACAAATTTGCAGTCTTCAAGTAATAATAACAACGAATTTAATGTGCAAAGTTATCAACCGCCGCTTTCTGAGCCGTCTTTCCACGTGGCAAGCGTAACTTCATTCGGTATCGAACCCATTATAGAGCAAGTTGCGCCGACGCCGATTGAGAAAAGTGAAGTGAACCCGGTTGAAGGCGTTCATTCAACACTGATAATCGAACGCGGCGCGTCGGTCGGCAAAGAATTTACGCTGACTTCCGAAGAATCTTATATTGGGCGGTGGGACGCGGACAATGGAATTTTCCCGGATGTTGATTTGGACGCACACGACCCGGAAGCCAAAGTTTCGCGCCGCCACGCGAGAATTATTTACCAGAACGGTAAATATTCTGTTGAAGATTTAGGCTCAACCAACGGAACTTATGTTAATCGAGGTAGGCGTTTGATTCCGGGCAGTCCGAATATGTTGAATGATGGCGACGAAATTATTGTCGGCAAAACTTTTTTGCGTTTTAATGTCAGTAAGTAATGTAGAGTAAAACAAATTTTGGTTTAGAAAATAATTAAAAAAATGTCTTATTGTCCAGAATGCGGTGAACAAATCGCCAAAGAAGATGTCTTTTGTCCGTTTTGCGGAATAGCATTAACGCCGACTACGGCGGCTAATGATAATTCGACGTCGGAAACTATTGTTAGTATGCCTGTGGTCGCCATCAATCAAGAGGCTTTAAATGCTTTGTCTGAAAAAAGCAAGATTGAAACAACGATAGCTGAACCAATAAGCGAACCACAAGACAAAACAGAAATTACTGAAAATGCTGAACAAGCTATTGCTAATACGCCGGGCGACACGGCGGAAAATTGGAATATGAAAACCGATTCAGTCGAAATTCCGGCTGAAATGTTTGAAGAAGTCGGCGTTCCTCTGCCTGAAGTAATAAATGAAGCAGAATTGAAATCTCCGCCGGTGATTGTGCCGGAAGCCGTTAAATCGGAAGAAACCAAACCGCCGTTCGATGAAGCCGTTAAAGTTTCCGAGCCTATTAATAAATTTCCTGAGCTGCAAAATTTACCGGATATTTCGACTCCGGTGATTATTCAAAATTCTGATTTCGAATTTAAAACTAAAGCTGATGAACAAACGCCTGAGCCGCAAACATCGTTCGTTAAAAACGAAATTGCAACTGAAAGGCCAGACAGTGACAAATTCGTCGAAACACTTGCCATTTCGGATAAAAAAGAATTTCCGGCAGGTGAAACAATTGAGCCCGAAGTTTTTGAGCCGCTAATTTCAGCGCCGATTGCGGAGCAAAAAGAATCTCCAATCAAAGCGGAAAATTCACCGATTTCCGACGCTGCCGAAAATAAAGTTAAGGATTTTGAACTTGTCCCGACCGAAATACCCTCAAATTTTGCCGAAGAAGATTTAAGTTCCGATATTATTCAGCCGATTTCTGACGTCCCTGAAAAATTTACGGTGGATGAGCCGCAAGATTTGGTTGTGAAGCCTAAATTCAATTCACAAAATTTTGAGGACACTCCTTCTTTTTTGGTAGAAACTGCGCCCGAAGCCGTGAAACTTGAGGCACCTGAAATTCAAACAAACAATGAGCCGCCGATTGAATCCTCAAATATGCAGGAAATCGAAGAAACGCCAAATCCCAAAATATTTGAGCCACCGATTTCGATGCCTGATGTGCCGCTTTTGTTGGAGAATCAAGACGATCAAACAAAATTTGATTCGGTTCAGATAATTCAAAAGGACGAAATTCCGGAAAATAAAATCGAAGAACCTGTTCAAGAAGTAGCGGCTGTTTCACCGGCGATTGAGCCGGAGTTGCCGCTTTCGACAACGGAAGACAAGCCAAAAGAAGGTCGCTCATTTACTACTCCGAATATGGTCAATGCGGATACTGATGGGCGCAAATCGGCGAAATTGAAACCGCTTGAAGAAGGAGTTATTCTTAACAATCGGTATGAAATTGTCCGGAAAATCGGCGGCGGCGGAATGGGCGCAGTTTATCTTGCCAATGACCGCAATCTCGGAGGAGTGCTTCGCGCCGTCAAGGAAATGGTTCAATCATATATTGAATCGGAACAACAGGATAAAGCAATCAGCGATTTCAAACGAGAATCCTTGCTTTTGACATCGCTTGATCATCCGGCGATTCCGACGATTTACGATTATTTCTATGATGAAAAAGAAGCTCGATTTTATCTCGTGATGAAATATATTTCGGGCGGCGATTTGGCTGGTCGGCTTCGCGCCGCGCCGGAAGGTCGGGTGGACGAAAAAAGTGTGACCGAATGGGCTATTCAAGTTGCCGATGTGTTGGACTATTTGCATAATCACGAACCGTCAATTGTTTATCGTGATTTAAAACCCGCCAATGTGATGATTGACGGTAATTCGGGGCGGGTAATGCTGATTGATTTCGGGATTGCCCGATGGGTCAACAAAGAAGAAAAAGGTGTCACGGCAGTCGGCACAATGGGATATGCGCCGCCCGAACTTTTTAGCGGAAATGTCGAAGCGCGTTCCGATATTTACAGCTTAGGCTCGACGATGTTTCATCTTTTGACCGGGGCCGATCCGCAAAGTAATCCGCTTTTGATTTTCGATTTTCAAAAAAACCCGCGTCCGCGTCAGATAAATTCGCAACTATCCGACCAGATTGAACGAATTTTGATGCGCTCGGTCGAATATAATGCCGATATGCGTTTTGCTTCCGCCGGCCAACTGCGCGATGAACTGAAAGAGCATTTGAGTAATTTACAATCGGGAAAAGTTTCATTCGGGATCAAATCCGCGCCGTCTCCGCCAACGTTTTCAGAACAATCGGTTTTCTGCGGTTTTTGCGGACGACAAATTGTGGCAACCGATGTGTTTTGCGCATTTTGCGGCGCTCAGCAGCCGATTGCCCAACAAAATTTTTCGCAACCGGCAAATTCCGCTCAACCACTCACGGCGAAACTGATAATTATTGGCACGGGTGAACTTGAGCCTTCAAGTTTCAAGTTGGAAAAACACGAAAATCTGCTTGGCAGACGCGACCCGATGTCGAATATTTTCCCCGAAGTTGATTTGTCCAAATACGATCCGCAGACGAAAATTTCGCGCCGGCATGCCCGAATTTGGCGCGAAGGCAATAGTTTTCTGGTCGAAGATTTGGGCTCGTCAAACGGCACGACCCTGCTTCCGGCGATAAGCGATTCAATTCGTTTACTGCCTCATCAGCCGCATCCATTGACAAGCGGCGATAAAATTAGATTAGGTGATACAACCTTGCATTTCACTTTTGGTTAAGGTTCGATTTGGTCAGAGATAATGCAGGAAAACATTAGTTAAAATATGAGTGCGAATGCAGAAAAAGCCATCGCTTTAAAAAGAACAA
>JBDTZT010000130.1:0-7910 GCA_040005005.1 Actinomycetota bacterium | reverse complement strand
CATTTGCAACAAAGCAGCCGGCATTCTCTCTCCGCTGGTATTTGCCGCCGTCATTCTGCGCCCCACCGACACCGATCTGTTTGCCCAGCTTAGCACGATGACCACTGAGCAGCGGGGAGTGGCGCTTGACGAACTGGTTCGGCGCGTCATTCTGGGACAATAAAGCGAATTTCGAATTCAAATCGGAAACCGTCGCGAAAGAATTTTTGCAGCTGAATGACGAAGCGAGTTTAAAAGGCGCCGACAAAAATAATCCAACCACAGCGTCGGTGAATGAAGTAAGGTGACCTCAATTATGAAGCTAATTTATTTAAGCGTTCTATTTACAATCTGTCTGATTTTATCGGCGTGCGGCGGCGCCAAACCGAAGGTACAGGAAGTTCCGCAGACCGAACCGTGGACTTCGATGAAACTGCCTTGTCAAACGGTCGTGGTTTCCAACAGTCACCGTTTTAACTGTGCTTACGGTGAAACCAGAACCAGAGAAAACGAGATCAAAGCGATCACGCCATATATCGAGCTTTTAAAACAAAATGGTTGGAAAGTGACTCAAGATTTGTCGGAGTCTATCGGTGTTCAATCCAACCTCTCCAAGGACGACAAAGAGTTAATAATATTTTCAACCTCGTCTTCGATCCAGACGGAAGACGGCGCCCGTGAATGGCAAGGATTCGGTATTCAGGCCGAGATTTTAACAAAGAAATAGTGAATTTTTTAATATCGAGAAATTTATGAAGAGAAAATATTTGATTTTATCGGCAATTTTAACGGTTTTATTAATGAGTGCGGGAGCATTTTCGCAAACGACAAAAGTCAACCAACCTTCGTCGGATCTGCAATACGGCATCGGCGATCTCGTCGAAGCGCAGGATTATCGTGGCGCGTGGTATAAATCCAAAATTGTCGGCATCGAAAACGGCAAATACAAGGTTCATTATTTCGGTTGGGACGACGCGTGGAGCGAGTTGGTCGCGCCGGAAAAGGTCAGAGATTCGACCGATCACGATTTCGGCAGCGAGGTCGAGGTCGAACAAAACGGCGTCTGGTATAAAGCGCTGATCGTCGATTCGCGCTACGGTGCTGAACATCTCGTCACCTACGTCGGCTACAACGAAGACGAATGGGTTAAGGACGAACGCATTCGGGGATACAGCGCGAACCGCTCCGATTCGCGATTAGGAAAAAAAGTCGAGGTTCTCTCGAAAGGAAAATGGTACAGCGCCCGAATTATCGACCGCCGCCGTGATGAGGTTTATGTTCATTACGACGGCTACGACGACACCTTTAATGAATGGGTTCCGGCAAATCGCGTTCGCCGGGGATTCGCGCCGAAAGATTAGCGGACGCGAGTTTTTTGATCTGCTGGCAGATCAGCGAGCAGGTCACGGTTTTGGAAGACAAACTCGAATGGCTGAAAAATACCGCGACGTTACGAGTTCAAATAAAAACAAACGGAGTAAATAAAACGATGAATTACCAAGTGGCGGCGGCCGATGTCCTGCTAACGCTGATGATGATCCGGCCGGACGGCGCATTTGCGCCTTCAAACACGATGACCTATCAATATTTTTTCCTGATACCCGAAACTTTCGCGGCGAATTTGGCGGAAAGCTCAAAACAATTAATGTATCAGATCTATGATGAGCATTACGATGCGTTCAAACAGAGAGAACCAAACGATCCGAATTATATTGCGGTCGTTGACGTAACGCCGAAAATTTTGACCCCCGCCGAATATTCGCAAAGTCCCTGGCTCGCGGCACGAATGCCGGGCTGGGAAAATTCAAATTGTCTGGTCATTCAAAATAACAGCTATCAAAAAGTTGAACCAAAAAGTTTCGGCGGGATTCTCGGTCTTCAATGATGAAAAATATAAACATCATCTTACCTTCAATAATTTTGCTGCCGGTTATTTCAGGCTGTTTTTTTGGCGAAACCAAAATGGAAGAACATCAAAGCGGCCGCTTGAAATATGTCGAAACGCTCAAATACGGAAGCGTCGGCACGCACGGCAGCAAGGGCTTGAATGTTGATAATCGCGAATTGTTCGTGGGCGGAAAAAGCTTTTCGCCCGAAGTATTGAATTTCAACGACGCGATCGGCAGATGCGAAGCAAGTCCGAACGAAGCGGTCGAAGCCCTGAAATGCGATAGTTTTGAGCACAGCAAGGAAACCGCCTACGTTTTGCGGATGAAGGACGACAAACCGCGTCGGGAACTTACGACTGGAAATCGACCGTTTCGTCAAAGATCTGGACGGACGCCGAAAAACACGCCGTGATGTTTCTCGATCTTGAAACAGCCGCCGAAAAACACATTGCGGTTTTGAGCGCCGAAAATCTCGACGAGAAGCGGCGCGAACTGCTGCTATTATGTGGCTGGTATCTGCTGGTCGTCGAATACCGGGCCGGTTTGACCAACAGCAATCTCGCCGGAATGCCGGTTAAAACCGATGAATTTCGCAAGGCGTCGAAACAATCCGCTGATTACAGCGATTGGTGGGACATTATTCTCGACATTAGCTTTTGATTTTAGATTTGGTGAGCAAAATTTTAACTTAATAACCGAAATTTGATCGCTCGCATTTTAGAACTTGAAAAGAAACGACAAAAAAAGAACCAGGAGAAACTATGAAAAACATAATAACAGCGATGATCGCATTGGCAATATTGGCGTTATTGGCGCTCGGTTGTTCGCAATCCGGCAGCTCATCGTCAAATAATTCAAATAATTCGAATAACTCCAACAACTCGAATAATTCGAACAATTCAAATAATTCGAATAATAGTTCGACGAATTCGAATTCGTCGACCCCGACCGATTCAAAAGACAGCGATGTCGCGGGCAGTTATTCGATCACCGGCGAAAATCTTTCGGGGCAAACGTATAAAGGCGATTTGACGATCAAAAAGCAGGATCAGGTTTATCAATTCAGCTGGAACGTTGATGGTTCGTCTTACGATGGTGTCGGCGTTCGCGACGGCGAACTGATCGCGGTTGGCTACGGCGCAGGCGAAAACGGGAAAGGCTGCGGCGCGGCAATTTACCGGATCGGCGACAAGACGCTCGAAGGCAGATTAGGCGGCTGGGGCTATAATCAGGTCGGCACGCAAAGCGCTCTGCTCATCAAGCAAAACAAGGACGGCGGCATCTTTACCGTGACCGGAACCGACACGGACGGCTCGGATTACCGGGGCGAGCTTTACGTCGCGCAAAGCAAGAGCGACGTTTATCATTTTGCTTTTAAGGGCGGCAAGATCAATTACATCGGGACGGGTATCAAGGTCGGCGATTTTTTCGGTGCCGGAATGGGTGTCAAACAATGCGGTTTCGTCGTTTATGACATCAAAGGCGACAAACTCGAAGCCGCCTGGGGCGTGGTCGGCAACGACAAACTCGGGACTGAGGTGGCAACCCGCAAATAACAATAAAACCGTGAGCACGAATCTGAACGGTCGTGCTCCGGCAGATTTTCTAATATTGAGGAGAAATAAGTGTTTAAAAAATTAGTGTTCGGATTGTTCATTTTTTCAACTTTCGGATGTTTGTCGGCGGCGCACGCTCAGAGCAAAGAGCGACTGCCCAAACTGCCGGATAATTTAGCTCGTTTTGAAAATGAATATCCGATGGATCTTTTCAAAAATGCGGCGGTTAAAGCGCAGCTGCGCAAGCTGCTCGGACGAAGTTATAACGACTTTATGGAAGCTATCGATTCGCAGGAACCGTTGGAGAAAACCGGTGATCTGCTCATCGGCAAAGGCTGTGCGAAGGGATTATGCAAAATTTACGAAGCGATGATCGTTATTGATCTGGCCGGCAAAACGATTTACTGCGGCATCGTCAATACCGGTCTCAAAACGAAATATCGAAAATTCAGCGAATCGCCAAGCAGCATTCCGCCTGTTTTAAGAAACTGGGCGAGCGAGCTTTTGAAAGATGAGAATTGAGAGCCTTGTTTTAAAAAGTTACAGACTGATTGATGAAATTAAAACGGCTGGCTGGACAGCGCCAACATCTGCGGCAACCCGGAAACGAATTATTCATAAGACCGGAAACTTTTGCAGGAGTTTTGATGAAAAACATACAAACGATAGTTTTAGTAACGGTTTTAATGATTTTGTTCGGTTGTCAAAGTTTCGGGCAAACGGTTAAAGTCGGCGAATCGTTCACGTTAAAATCAAACGAGGCGGCGAAAATCAAAGACACGAATATTGAAGTAACCGTCAATCGAATCGGCCGCAAATGGCTGGCTAACGGCGGCGGCGAATATCTCGATTTTACATTCAGCGTCAAACAGGGTGAAAAGACGGAAAATTATTCAAACCCTGTACCGCCAATAATTACGGCCGGAGATTACAAGATCGAAGTGGTCAAAACCGAGCCGTTCGGTTACGGTTACGCCGTTTTTATCGTATCGAAAAATGATTCGGTAAAGATTGATTCGATCAAAAAAAATGACGATTCAATTGACGCCGTAGCCGCGAATTTTGTCGAACAGTTCGGCTGGCATCTTGATGAATCGATCGCACCGGTGAAAGTTCCGCTGGAGTTTCCGAACAATTTCGAGGGTTTGCCTTTTTATCATTATCAAGCGGCTTCGACCACCTCGGGCGTCGATCTGACCCCGCTTTTGGGAAAAAAGGTCGATATGCTGAAATACACGCTGAAGGAAAAACAAAGTGACCGCGGAACGGATTATACGAGCTTCGCGCATTTGATCATCGAAAATGGCAAAGTTGTCGGCGCGTGGCGGACGGATTCTTCCGATCGAACGCCGGGAATTTATTCGTTTGTCAAAAAAAAAACTATATGACGGGATATATCGGCTGTTTCGGATTAGTTGGAATCGCAGTATTCATTGCGCTTTTATTTCTACGCCGCAAGAAGATCGAGGGCGAAATGAGCGAATTCTACAAGGAAAATTCGCTTTATACAACAGAAAATGCGCCGCCGAATGTCCGCGAAAGCTTGGGCGCGAGCGACAATCTTTACTGCTGCCGCGCGAATTTGACATTGGCAACCGGTGCCAACATCGAGTTTTGCTGGTGGGAATGGTATATCAAATCAACGACTGTCGTGAACAATGCGCCGACGACCAGTTTCGATTACCGGCTCGCCGTTTCGTTTGCGCCCGGCACGGTCGGCGACGAATTCATCCAAAAAGCAATCCGCTGGGCCGACAAAAGCGGCCGCGAGGCATCGCAAAAGGTCAAGGATTTTTTCGTGCTCAACACGGAAACGCCGTACCGCGCCGAAAAATTAGCGGACGGCAGCTTGCTGATCTGCTGGCAAATTTTGAAACGGCGCGACGTTTACGACGCGAAGATCAATTGGCTCAGACAAAACGTCGCGATCAAGATCACGCCGGAAATCGCGCTGCTCGAAGAAATTCACGCGCTATTGCCGGTCGCCCCGAAAACGGTCGAACCTAAAATTATCGAAACAACCCCGGTCGAACCGCAAATTGCCGGAACGGTCTTTTACAAACACGACAATTACGCCGCGATCAGGGTGACGTTTAATTCCCGCTGGCCCAATTTACAGCTCGAACTGCATTACAATTCGGGCAAATTCGATAAGGAAGGCTACGACGAACTGGAAAGCGACGCGAGCTTTGCCGATCCGGGAACGCCGAACGCTGCAGTCTTGACGCTGACCGATGAAACGTGGGCCGGCGAGGCGGAAAAACTTTTTGAGCAGAGCTTTGGCGGACGCGCGAGAATCTTGCGCGACGGCGTTTCGGTCGAACGCCACGAATCGCTGGCTTACTGCAACAATCCTTTTCGGTAGCCGCTCAACGTTTACCGCTACGGCGATTTCAAACGTTATTACACGCGGAACAAGGCACGCTTCAATGGGAAGGCGACGGTGGGCAGGCGGAGAAAATCGGAGCCTGATAAATACTAACAAACTACTTTTTACTAAAAGTGAGCGAGGCAAAACCAATGGGTTTCCGCAAATATAGTGCGCGAGATTCTTTAAATAAATTTTTACTAAAAGATGAAGTATAGAAAAGTGGAGAAAACAATGAGAAAATTTTTAACTATTAATTTTATGGTGTTGATGTTAGTCGGTTTGTTTGGCATTTCGACTTTTGCTCAACAAAACAGTTCGCCGACGATTTTGAAAAGAACAGTCCAAATTTCCGTCAAAAAATATTTGCGATGGTGGAAAAATCCCGCCGCTGCCGAGCCGGTTTACAACACTTACAGTTGGGTTCCGCAGATTCGTTTTGACGTTCTGGGTGTGCTTCCGGCGGGCAGTCAATTGACCGCCGAATTCGATATGCCGGACGGCAAACCGTGGCTTTCATACAAAATGAACACGCCCGAACTCGAAGACGATGTGCTGAAAACAATTTTAATCGAAGACCCGATCAGCGACGAAGACCTTGAGAAAAAAGCGATTGTGACGGAAGGCGTTTATCCGTTTCGCATTCGTCTGAAAGGCGCGGGCGCGGATAAAGTTTTGTTCACCGGAAAATATCGCGTCGCAACTTACACGCCCGACCAGCGAGTTCCCGAATACAAAGGCAAAAAGGAATTCTATGTTGATTTTGACTGGCAGATTCCGTTCGGTTATCTGTGGCTCAACCCGCAAGTTGATCAGGACGTACCGCAGTTGGCGACTTTGATGTGTTTTCGCGGCACGAACGATCAGATGAAAATGGAAGCATTTCTTTTTTACAACGGAAAACAGATTTCCAAAAAGGAAGCGATGGGCGGAAATTATGTCAAACAAACGATGTCTTCGCCGATTGACGATCCGCTTTATCGCTGGCAGATGTGGCAATTCGTTTTCGACAACGTGCGCGGATTTAACAAAAGCCAGAGCGCGAACGATTATTCGTCGCAGTTTTTTCTTGACAAAAATCCGGGCGAATACGAAATAAAAGTGATGCGCGAAAATCAATTGGCACGTTCGATGAAATTCACGGTCGGTAAAGACGGAAAAATTGTTGACAACGGTGTAAAAGACAAAAACCAAATCGGCGGCGTGCGAATGATTTTTCCGGTCAGCGTCATCGGAACGGCAGACGGTAAATGGAATATGACTGCTTGGAAAACCGATGGGCTTTACGGCAATCTTACCGGATTTACGGCAATTCAATAAATTTTCCGTTCAAAGGAATCATTATGAAAATCAAAAACACAAATATATTGTTTGCCGTCCTTTTTGTCTTCGGAACGATTTGCGTCGGACAAGCGGCGGCGCAGAAATCTTTAACTTTGACGGCTATCGGAAACGGCGAAAAAGTCCGGCTGAAAATCGGCGCGAAAAGCAAAATCGTCGCGCTCGAAGAAACTGACATTGGCGATTTCACGGCGGGCGGCGAACCGCCGCATCGTTATACAACTTTGCTTTCGGTGCAAAACGGCGATGCTTTTTATTTAATTGCTAAATTCAGAAGCGGCGCGGCGATTTCCGATTCGAACGCGCCGTGCGGCGGCGACCGTCCGACGACTTTATTATTGATTAAAACCGACAAAAATCTGAAAGTGGCAGACATTCGGACGGAAGTTTTCGACTCCTGCATTTATAACGGCGCAGGACGTTATGTGCAGGGAAAAATGCAGATTACAAAAAGCAAAGTTTCGATTGCATTCGACGAAGGCAGTAAAAAATACACGCTTCTTTTCGATGCGAACGAAGCCGAAAAAGGCTTACAACTAATTAATCGTTAGAGGTTTTTTAAATTAGGAGAACAAATGAAATCAACAATTTTAGCTATTATCGCAGTTTTAGTTTTCGCAATAACACTGTTTCAGACAGCGGAAGCGCAGAAAATTTCGGTTAAGGAAACTTCGCTAATCAGCTATTTGGTTAAAGAAGCAAATCAGCCTGATTACCATGCAACGGATGACAAATATCTTCGCGTGACGGTTGGCAACACGGATTATGTCGCCGAAT